>JBCBZW010000002.1 GCA_039815145.1 Pseudomonadota bacterium | reverse complement strand
TGGCAGCCACCATCGGCACGGATCAGGTGGCACAGCGCGTGCTGCCTCCGCCGCTCCTCGCGGGCGAGCAGGTGAAAGCTACCCTCGCCCGCCCTGACCACGACTTCGGCGTACCACCGATCGATGACGAGATCGCCCCAATCTGGGTGCTGGCCGCTGGTTGGGGGTCAGGCTCCACCCTGGTGCAGCGACTGCTCATGTCCAGCGGTAAGGCACTCATCTGGGGAGAGCCCTTGGACCGTGTCGTGCCCATCCCTCACCTGGCCGCACCGTTAGCTGGGTTGCAGAGCGATTGGCCACCGCCGGAGCACTTTCGCAACGCGACCTCCGTACGCGACCTTGCCGACGCGTGGGTCGCCAACCTGGTGCCGCCACTCAGCGCCCTGCGCGATGCGCAGCGCGCCTGGATGACCGCATGGCTGCAAGGGCCGACGCAGGCCCTGGACGATGCCGAGGCCGTCACCGCCTTCGGGCTGAAGGAAGTGCGCCTCTGCGCGGGGTACGGACAGTTCCTAAAGTGGCTGTTCCCCCGCTCCAAGATCGTCCTCGTGGTGCGGCACCCCTACGACTGCTGGCGCTCCTGCAAGGGAGTCGACTGGTACAGCGTGTGGCCACGCTATCGGGTGGCAAAGCGCCTGGCCTTCGCCCACCACTGGCGCCACCTCACGCGCAGCTTTTTGGCCGAAGCCGCGGCTCTCGGGGCCCTGCTGCTGCCCTATGAGTCGCTGAGCGATGGAGATTCAGGCTTGCGTCGACTCGAAGCCTACGCCGGGGTCGGCCCTCTGGACGACGCTGTCCTAGGCCAACGCATCGGTGCGCGATCGGATCGCAAGCCGGCGCTCGGCATCCTCGAGCGCAAGGTGATCGCCGCGGTGTGCGGGACCGAGATGCGGGCTCTGGGCTACGCCTTGTGAGCACCACCCCCTCGGCCCCAGGCACCGTGCTGCTTGTGCTCGATGCGCTACCCCTTCCCCTCACGGAGGGGGACCGCATGCGCAGCTACTACCTGGCTTGCGCGATCGCGCAAGCGGGGCGCTGCGTACTGGCGGCCACTGGCGGCACCGAGGCGCAGCGCGAGGCCTTGCTCCGTGACGGCCCCTTCGACGAGATCCTGATGCTGCCCCCTCGCCCCGAGCACGGTAACCGCCGCCGCCTGCTGCGACTGGACAACGGGCACTACCTGCGCTCGGGATGGCCTGCATGGTTCGCTTTGTGCACACAGGCCCTAGGGAATTTCATCGCTGAGCAGCACGTGACGACGGCGATCGCGGGCAAGCTCACCGTGGCGGAGCTGGTGGCAGAACTCGACGTGCCCCACCGCGTCCTCGATGACTTCGACTGCTACACCCTCACCTTGGAACGCGAATACGCACTGCATCGTGCCCGCATGTCCGTCGCCACCCGCGCAGCGCACTGGCTGGCGCGGCAGCGATACGCTCGTCAGGAATCGAGCTTGGCCCGGCGCTTCGACCTGGTCACCACGATCTCACCCGCAGATGGATCACGCCTGCGTGCCCTCGATCGAGACGCCCGGGTGGAGGTAGTCCCCAACGGCGTCAGCGACGCGTTCCTGGAGGTGGACACCGACACCCACGACGCCCCCACGGCAGGGGTGGCGTTCTGGGGTAACCTGGCCTTCGAGCCGAATCGCTCCGCCGTGCAGTGGTTCATCGACGAGATCTACGGCCCGCATTTGGCGGCAGCGGGCATTCCCTGCTACCTCGTGGGCGGCGGTGCCGATGCCTGGATCCGCGGGCTGCCCGAGCGCTTCGAGCGCGTAAGGGTGACCGGTTTCGTCGATGACCTCCCGGGGCTCGTGCGGCAAGTGCCCATCATGGTCAATCCGATGGTCAGTGGCAGCGGGCTGAAGAACAAGATGCTCGAGGCCATGGCGATGGGGCGCGCCGTGGTGTCCACCGCGATGGGGAGTGAGGCGCTGGAGGTCCGCCCAGACGAGCATTTCCTGCTCGCCGATCGGCCGCAGCAGTTCGCCCAGGCCATCCTCGATCTGCACGCTCGGCCGCAGGCGGCCCAAGCGATGGGTGCCCGGGCGCGAGAACTGGTCTCGACGCAGTACACTTGGCGCCGCGTGATGGCACGGTGGAGGCAGGTCTTAGCCTGCGTGGAAGCGGCATCGGGATGATCAGCACATTGCAACGCAAGGGCGTGTCCGCCGCGCGACTGGCGGACCGGGGCGCCCGCAAGCTCTTTTGGCAACTCACCCATCCGCGCCCGCCGGGGGCCGCGGCGCCGGTGTTTATCGTGGGCGCGCAACGTAGTGGCACGACGATGCTCGGGGACTGCCTCGCTCGCAGCAGCCAGGTGTCGTACTACCCCGAGCACGACCGCACCGCCTTCGACAACTTCGTCCTGCGCGAGGACGTGTGGCCAGCGCTCGTGGCACGCTGCCGCCTGCCAATCATCGCTTTCAAGCCGCTGACCTCCAGCCATCTCGCACGCGACATGCTCGCTCGCTATGCCAAGGGCCGGGTGATCTGGGCCCTGCGCCATCCCAGTGATCGCGCTCGCTCCGCTGTCGCCAAGTTCGGCCAGCAAAATCTCAAGCTATTGCAGCAACTGGCAGGCGGCGAACGACCGGATGTGTGGCAGACCCAGGGCCTCGAGCAGCGCCACTTCGACCTCATCGGCAAGATGCTCGCGAACCCCATCGATGCCGCCGGCGCGGCGGCCTTGTTCTGGTACCTGCGCAACGACCTCTTCTTCGCCCAAGCGCTGGATCGCGACGATCGCGCGCAAGTGGTCTGCTACGAGCGCTTGGTGAGCGCCCCAGCACAGCAGATGGAACACCTCTGCAATCATTTGGGTATCCCCTATCAGCCTCGTCTCTCCAACGACATCCACGCCCGATCGGTGCGCTGTGATTGGCCGACGGGCAGCCGTGGGGATCTGATCGAGTTGTGCGACGCGCTCTACGATCGTCTGGCCGCATTGAGCATTCCGTGTTCCTAGCCCCTCGATCCCGCGCGTCCTGGCTGTCTTTGCTGGCGCTGCTCACGAGTACCGTCGTCCAAGCGCAATCACCTGCCGTACCGTCGCTCAGTCAGGTGCAGGCCCGCCTCGACGTCATCGCCAACGACACGGGCTTGGCCGAAGACATACGCGGCGCGGCGACGGCGAACTACCGGGCTTCGCTCGAAAGGCTCGAGGCCGCCGAGGAGTCCCGCAACGCCCAACGCGCCCTTCAGCGCCAGGTCGATAGCGCCCAGGGCGAAGCGGCCCGACTGGAGGCCGAGCGGGAGGACGTACTGGCTCGCCTCGCCAGCCTGGAACGTCGCCTGCGTTCGGTCGACGCACAAGCCGCGTCCCTGCGACTCGCGACGCTCAGCGCGCAGCAGCTGGAGAAGCGCGACGCCAAGGACAAGCTCGAGCAACTCCTCGCCAGTCGCCTCACCCGTCCCCTGCAGCTGCGCGACGAACTCGCCGATATCACCGCCCGTGTGGAGCAGTTGAACGCCACCGTGTCGGGACTCGACGAGACCGCCGAGGAGCCGCAGCGCTCGGAGCACACCCTACTGCGCACTCGACTCGAGGCCGCTCGGGCTGAGCGGGAGTACGTGCAAAGCCAGCTGGCCACGCTGCAGCCTCGGTTGGACTTGGCGGAGGTGGAACTGCAGCTGCTGAACGCGGAACGGTCCCTCATCGATCGCGAGATCACCATCCTCGCCGCCAAGGTGGCGCAGGAGCGCGAGAGTGAGTCGGCCCAGGCCACGGACAGGGCTATCGATCTGCGTGTGCGTGCGCTGGCCTTGCCGGCGCCCTTGGATGAGGACACGGCCGACGTCGCGTCCCTCTTCGACGAGCTCTCCCGCACCCTAACGGCCACCCGCACCATTGCCGCCGAGGTAGGCGACATCTCGGCGCAGCGAGAGGCCCTGCAACAGGACTACGACGCGATCAAGTCGCGCGTTCAGGTGGCGGGGGCGCAGGTCAGCCTCGGGCAGTTGCTGCGCAACCAGCGCCTGCGCCTGCCCGATGAGCGAGAGCTGCAACGCGAGCTGGCCGACGTGCGCGAGCGCAGTGCCGAGTCCGGCTTGCGCAGCCTGGAGCTGGTGGACATGGCGCGCCAACAGGCCCTATGGACCGAGCTACTGGAAAGACACATCGCCGCCATCGATGCGGAGCGCCAGGCCGCCGCTCGCACCGAGCAGCAGGATGCCCCGGCAGAAGCGTCGGAGCAAACCTCGCCAGCGCCAGAGCCGGTCCAGAGCATCGCCGAGCTGCGTGACTTCGCCGAGTCGCTCACGCAGACCCGCGAAGAGGTGTTGGATCGACTCACGGACACCTACACCGAGTTCGTCACGCTGCTCGCCGATCGGGCCTTCGAGCAGCGCTCCATGCTGACCCTGGTTGGGGAGTATCAGACCTACCTGGACGATCGCCTGCTGTGGGTGCCGAGCGCGGAACCGATCAACCTCGACAGCCTCAGGCGAGTGCGGGAATCGGCCGCCTGGTTACTCTCCGGGCCGCATTGGGTGGCCGCTTTGGAGACCTTCGTCTTCGAAGTGATGCAACACGCCGAGTGGTACGCCATCGCCCTTCTCCTGACGCTGCTGGCAGTACGTCTACGCCCGGCACTACGCAACGCAATTCAGGCCATCGGCGCGCGCACGCGGAAGGTCAGAACCGACGGTTTCATGCTGACCCTCGAGGCCATGCTGCTCACCGTCTTGCTCTCCCTACTCCTACCGAGTTTGTTGGTCGCGCTGGGCTTGCGCGGTCGGGCGCTGCCCCTGCCGGAGCAAGTGCGCGCCCTGATGAGTGTGCTCGTCTTCAGTGGTGCCACGGTGGCCCTGGGCGCCTTCGTGCGCAACCTGTGCATGCCGCAGGGCGTCGCGCGACTGCACTTCCAGTGGTCGGAGACGCGCATTCGACTGCTGCCCCGCGTGTTCCTCCTGGTGCAGACGGTGTGGCTGCCCGTCTTCGCCCTGGCCAGGGTCGCTGGCCTGCAGGCGAATCAGGAGGTTCAGAGCAGCATTGGGCGGCTCGCCTTCGTGCTCGTATGCCTGGTACTCGCCTACCTCGTCTCGACGCTGCTCCATCCCCAGCGCGGTCTTCCCGCCAAAACCCTGGAGGAGCAACCGCAAGGCTGGGCAGCGCGCCTCGTGCGCCTGTGGTTTCCAGCTGCGGTGGGCGTAGCGCCTACGCTCGCCGTGGTGTCCTTGCTCGGCTACGAGTACGCCGCGACGCTCCTCCTTCGGTGCGTCGTCGAGACCGTGTTGCTGCTCCTAGGCGCCATGATTCTCTTCGACCTGCTGGAACGCTGGATACGCGTGACACGACGGCGCTTCCGCTACCAACAGCTCCTCGAGCGACGCAGTGCCAGCGCCGACACCTCGACCGACGCGCTGCCCTACTCGGCCGAGCGCGAAGGGGCCTACCAGGACCTCGACGTCATCGACATCGACGTCTTCGATGATCAGACCCGGCGCTTGATGCGCATCCTCGTGATCACCCTCACGATCTTCGGGGCTTGGTTCATCTGGTCCAAGGCCTTGCCCGTCCTCGGGCTGCTCGATCAGGTCTCGCTTTGGGGGGACGGCGCGATCACCCTGGAAGACACGGTGGTTGCCACCGTTCTGCTGTTCATCGTGCTCCTCGCAACCCGCAATCTACCTAGCCTGCTCGAGTTTGCCGTACTTCAGAACCTACCCCTGGATGCGGGGTCGCGCTACGCCATACGCACGGTGAGCCAATACCTAGTGATCGGCCTAGGTGTCCTCATCGTCAGTGCTCAGCTCGGCCTTGAATGGAGCAAGGTGCAGTGGCTGGTGGCCGCTCTCAGCGTCGGCCTCGGATTCGGTCTGCAAGAGATCTTCGCGAACTTCGTCTCCGGCCTCATCATCCTGCTGGAGCGACCGGTGCGGGTGGGCGACACGGTGACCGTTGGCGGTGTCTCGGGGACGGTCACCCGAATCCGCATCCGCGCCACCACCATCACCGACTGGGATAACAAGGAGGTCATCGTGCCCAACAAGACCTTCATCACGAGTCAGTTGACCAACTGGACCTTGTCCAACGAAGTCACGCGGGTGGTGGTGCCGGTCGGCATCGCCTACGGCTCCAACACCGAGCTCGCGATCCGCACGATGATGGACACGGCGCGCACCAATCCCCTCGTGCTCGCCGAACCGCCACCGCGGGTACTCTTCACGGGCTTGGGCGATAGCTCCCTGGACTTCGAGGTGTTCATCTACTGCCGGGCCCTCGGCGACCGCCTCGCCGCCCGGCATCAATTACTGCTCGACCTGGAGCAGGCGCTCGAACGCGCACAGATCACCGTGCCCTTCCCCCAGCGCGATCTGCATCTGCATTACCCGGGCGCAGCTTCGGATCCCGAACCGGATCCCGCCTGAGGCCTGTTCAACAGGCTGGCTAGAGCGACACCCCGAGCGACTGAAGCTGCTCCCGGTTACGCTCGACCGCGTCCTCATGAGCAGCACACATCGTCTGCGCCAACTCCTTGAGGGCCTCGGTCATCGGTGATGCGGGACGCCACACCAGGGCAAGCGTGCGGTACGGGGGCGGTGAAGCGATCGGTCGAATCGTCAGGCGGCCGCGGGCCACCTCCGTGGGGATCGCCAACGCTGGCAGCAAGGTGATGCCCGCGCCACTCGCCACCATCTGCACCAGCGTCGAGAGGCTCGTCGCGCGGAAGCCCAACTCCTCGACGCCGGCATGCTGGCAAAGCTGTAGGGTCTGATAGCGCAGACAGTGGCCGTCATCGAGCAGCAGGACTTGCTCTTCATCGAGGGCATCGAGGGTCACGGGCGCCTGACTCTCGGCGATCGTGTGATCCTCGGGGGCCGCCACATAGAAGTGATCTCGAGCCACCTCGGCGTGTTCCAACACGCCGATGTCCGCCTCCAGCGCCAGCAGGGCGGCATCCAGCTCACCACGGGCCAAGCGCTCCACCAGCGTCGGGGTCTTGTCCTCGATCCACCGTATCGTGAGCTGAGGGTGAGCGTGCGTAATCCTTGGCGCTGTGTCCGGCAGCATGTAGGGCGACACCGTGGGGATTACCCCGATGCGCAGCGTGCCGGCCAATGGATCTCCAAGGCGTTGCGCCGCCTCCAGCAGGTCATCCGCCTCCAGCAGCACCCGGCGAGCGCGCCGAATCAGCTCTTCCCCCGCGGTGGTGGGCAACACCTGTCGTCGGCTGCGCTCGAAGACCTTAACGCCCAACGCTTCCTCGAGCTGAGCCAACTGCGCACTCAGGGATGGCTGCGACACGTGGCAAAGCTCGGCAGCTCGACGAAAGTTGCGCATCTCATCAACCGCCACCACGTACTGCAGCTGGCGCAGACTGAGGGCGTGGGGCGACAGCTTCACGAAGAGACTCGTGCTGACCTGACCAACAGGGCCTCAGTCCTCGTGGGACAGGGTGCTGATGTACTGGCGGAAGTCTGCGCCTAAGGTCGGGTGATTGAGGCCGTATTCCACCGAGGCCTTCAGGTACCCGAGCTTGCTGCCGCAATCGTACCGTGTGCCCTCGAACTCGTAGGCGAACACGTGCTGCTCTTCCAGCAGCGCACCGATCGCATCCGTCAGCTGGATCTCGCCACCGGTGCCCTGATTGGTGCGGCCGATGAGTTCGAAGATACGCGGCGTCAGAATATAGCGGCCGACCACCGCCAGATTCGACGGCGCATCCTCGGGTTTCGGCTTCTCCACGATCGCCTGGACCTTACCGACCCGCTCACCCGCCGGTTCCACGGCAACCACGCCGTACTTCTCCGTCTGGTCGCGAGGCACCGTTTGCACGCCGAGGACACTCCCACCGCGCTGGCCGAAGACTTCCCCCATCTGACTCAGGCAGGGCACCTGACTGTTGATGAGATCGTCGGCCAGGTGCACGGCGAACGGCTCGTCGCCGACCACCGGTCGCGCGCACAGCACCGCGTGGCCGAGGCCCAAGGGCTCGCTTTGACGGATGTAGATGCACGTAACGTGTTTGGGCACGATCGCGCGCACCGACTCGAGCATCGCGAGCTTACCGGACGCCTCCAGAGAGCGCTCCAGTTCCGCGTTCGAGTCGAAGTGATCCTCGATCGCGCGCTTCGATGCGCCGGTCACGAAGACGAGCTTTTCGACCCCCGCGGCCAACGCCTCTTCCACCGCATACTGGATCAGCGGCTTGTCGACGATGGGCAACATCTCTTTGGGGCTCGCCTTGGTCGCAGGCAGAAACCGAGTTCCGCGGCCCGCTACCGGGAAAACCGCCGTTTTGACTTGCTTCAGCACAGGAATTCCGTCGCTTTGATAGCCTGTGCAAATGGTAGCACATCGCCACGGCGCCGGAGACCGGCTCGCCCCCTGCGACGCCCGCCGAGCGCCCTCGTACGACGTCGCCCTCCGGCCGGTGACGCCGCGCCACCGGCCGGTCCAACCTAACGATGCTAATTGCTGATGAATCCGCGAGGCGCAGGTTCCGCAACACTCGCCTCGGACAGCACCAGGCGCGGACGATTCCGTTGCAGCAGGCGTTCGCCGATGCCCTGCACAAGCACCAGATCCTCGATGCGTTGGAACGGTCCGTTCGCTTCCCGGTAGGCGACGATACGGGCGGCGGTAGCCTCACCGACACCAGACAGATGCTCAGCGAGCATCTGCGCCGACGCTTCGTTGATGTTGACGACCGCGTCCTCTGCGGCCAGGGCGCTTGCGGCCAGGCCGATGCCAGCACACCCCGTGAGCAGCGCGGCGCGTACCCAGGCCCAATGGCGATTCACTTGGTTTCGCATGATCAGATCACTCCAGTTACCTAACGAGCGAGATCATGCTATCGACCCACCGGGGGCGGGCGGCGTGAAGTATCTAGCCGATCATGCCAGTAAGGCGCACCGACGTGGTTCGGTCGCGTTCAGTCGAGGCCGGGCAGGCGCTTCGCCTCCTGAAGCTCCGTGCGCGCGTGGCGCAGGCGACGTTTGAGCAGGAACTGATCGGCCTTCGCCCGTGCCAGGACCACCGCCGCACTGAGCCAGCCCAAGGCCCACCCGAGGGCGACGGCCACGGCGAAGGCCAGGGAGATGGACACGGTGACCTTGGCGAACGCGATATCGAGTTCGATGGTGCCCTGATTGAGGTAGGAGAACACCGCCGACGCGGCAGCGGCAGCAATCAGCACCAGGGTCAGATAGATGGTGCGAATCATCGGTGGGTGCAGCCCAGGGCAGCGCTATGAACGATCGGGGCAGGCGCGCTAGGAGTGAATCTCGTTGTGGCGCCCGTCGTTGACCCGCTCCCGCAGGTCTTTACCTGGCTTGAAGTGTGGCACGTGCTTGCCGGCCAGGGCCACGGCCTCGCCAGTCTTCGGGTTGCGACCGGTGCGTGCCGGGCGGTAGTGCAGCGAGAAGCTGCCGAACCCGCGGATTTCGATACGCTCGCCATTCGCCAGCGCGTCGCTCATCAACTCGAGCAGGTGCTTTACCGCCAGCTCGACGTCTCGCGCTGGCAGGTGCTTCTGCTTGCGGGCGATCACTTCGATGAGTTCGGACTTCGTCATTCCTTCTACTCGCTGCGCACTGCGGGGCACAGATCCGCCGATCCGTGGGATCCGTGCGAACGGCGGCGCGCATCCCTAATGCGCGCCGCCCCGCACTACCTAGTTGTCGTCTTCGTCCTGCATCTGATCGCGCAGCAGGTCGCCAAGGCTGGTGCCCGTGGTGGAGGACGTCTCAGCGGCGTAGCTCTGTACCGCTTCGGTCTCCTCGTGCATTTCCTTAGCCTTGATCGACAGCGTGACCATGCGGCTGCGACGCTCGACACCGGTGAACTTCGCTTCCACTTCCTCGCCAACCTTCAGCACCGTGCGTGCGTCTTCGACGCGGTCACGGGAGAGCTCGGAAGCTCGAAGCTGGCCTTTGATGCCGTTCGTGAGGTCGATGACCGCGCCCTTGGCGTCCACTTCCTCAACGATTCCCTTAACGATGCTACCCCGAGGGAACTCGGCGATGTAAGAGGCAAACGGATCCCGGTCCAGCTGCTTCACACCGAGGGAGATACGCTCGCGCTCCGAATCGATGGCGAGCACAACGGCCTCCACTTCCTCGGCCTTCTTGTAGTTGCGAACGGCTTCCTCGCCACCGACGTCCCAGGACAAGTCGGACAGGTGGACCAGGCCGTCGATACCGCCGGGCAGGCCGACGAAGATACCGAAGTCCGTGATCGACTTGATCTGACCGATGACCTTGTCACCCTTCTGGTAGTTATCAGCGAACTCAGCCCAGGGGTTCTGCTTGCACTGCTTGATGCCAAGGGAGATGCGGCGACGCTCCTCGTCGATGTCGAGGACCATCACTTCCACATCGTCGCCCACATTGACGACCTTGGCGGGATTGACGTTCTTGTTGGTCCAGTCCATCTCGGAAACGTGGACCAGACCCTCGACGCCCTCTTCGATCTCCACGAAGCAGCCGTAATCGGCGATGTTCGTGACCTTGCCGAAGAGGCGAGTGTTGGGCGGGTAGCGACGCTCGATGGACTCCCAGGGGTCCGCACCGAGCTGCTTGATGCCGAGGGAGACGCGCTGACGCTCGCGATCGAACTTGAGCACCTTGACGGTGATCTCGTCACCGACCTGAACCACATCCGAGGGCTGCTTGACGCGCTTCCACGCCATGTCCGTGATGTGCAGCAGACCGTCGATGCCGCCGAGGTCGACGAAGGCGCCGTAGTCGGTGAGGTTCTTGACGATGCCCTTGAGCGTGAGGCCTTCCTGCAGGCTCTCGAGCAGCTGCTCGCGCTCAGCGCTGTACTCTTCTTCCACCACGGCACGACGGGAGACCACCACGTTGTTGCGGCGCGCGTCGAGCTTGATCACCTTGAACTCGAGGACCTTACCTTCGAGGTAGCTGGGATCGCGCACCGGGCGCACATCGACCAGCGAGCCGGGCAAGAACGCACGCACGTTCTCGATCTCGACCGTGAAGCCACCCTTCACGCGGCCGTTGATGATGCCCTGCACGATCTCGTTCTTCTCGAAGGATTCTTCGAGCTGACGCCAGGTGCGGGCACGCTTGGCCTTCTCGCGCGACAGGCGCGTTTCGCCGAAGCCGTCCTCAACGGTGTCCAGCGCCACTTCGACGATATCGCCGATGGCAACTTCCAGCTCACCGCGTTCGTTGTGGAACTGACTGGCGGGAATGACCGCCTCAGATTTCAGTCCCGCGTTGACAACAACCATGTCCGGGCTGATGTCCACGACGGTGGCTTCCAGGATGGTGCCAGGCTTGATCCGTTGGCTGGCCAGGCTTTCTTCAAAGAGTTCCGCGAAACTTTCAGTCATCATCTAGTGTTAAGCCAAACGGGAACTTGTGCCCCCGCGTCCTCGGGTTGTGGGCAGACGCTGGCAGAAAGTGCGCAGTCGCAGGCCCGTTGCTGAAATACGTGCGCCGCTGCACCCATCGGGGCAACGGCGTACGCGATGAAGTCGTACTGGATCGCTCAGTTCGAGGGGAGCGCTGACGGCAGCAGCATGAGCACCTGACGCCAGACGGTCTCGGCGCTCATCAACGTCGTGTCGATCTCGACCGCGTCTTCAGCGGGGATCAGAGGCGCTACTGAGCGCTCCCGATCGCGCTTATCCCGCGCGCTGATCTCCTCGAAAAGGGCGTGGATAGTAGCACTCACCCCTTTTTCTATCAACTGCTTATGCCGCCTTTCGGCGCGCACGCGGGCCGACGCAGTCAGGAATAACTTTAGCGTTGAATCGGGGAAGACGACCGTACCCATGTCTCGCCCGTCCGCCACCAGGCCGGGCGCACGGCGAAAACGCTGCTGCAGCGCAAACAAGGCGTCACGTACTTTCGGATGGGCGGCCACTTGCGAGGCCGCCGTGCCAGCCGCCTCGGTGCGAATTCGGTCGCCAATGGCCTCGCCGGCGAGGTGAGCTATCGCGGTGCCGTCGGTCCCAAGCTCGAAGCTGAGCGGCAAACCGCGCGCCAACGCTGCCAGGGCCACCGGATCATCCAGCGCAACCCCCCGCTGCACCGCAGCGTAACCGAGGGCACGGTAGATCGCCCCACTGTCCAGCAGATGCCACCCGAGATGCGACGACAGTCGGCACGCGAGGGTGCCTTTGCCCACCCCGCTGGGCCCATCGATCGTGATGACGGGTGCCACAGCAGGGCTGCTCTTGCGCTCTTGCGTGGACACGTCGGTTACGGCCTCAGGCACCCCGGTTGGCGACGCGCCAACCGCAGTGTTGGGCCAGGGTCAGGAAGTCCGGGAACGAGGTCGCCACGTTGGCCGTATCCCGAATGCGCACGACATCGGCTGCACGTTGACCTGCGACAGCGAACGCCATCGCAATACGATGATCGCCGAAACTGTCGACTTCTCCCCCATTCAGCGTCGATCGCCCTCGGATCCGCATACCGTCCGAAAGGAGTTCCAACTCCACACCGAGGCGCTGAAGGCCGTCCGCCATCGCCGCCAGGCGGTCGCTTTCCTTGACCCGCAGCTCCGCCGCTCCGGTGATCAGCGTCTCGCCCTCGGCCAGGGCGGCCGCGACGAACAACACTGGCAACTCGTCGATCGCCAACGGCACAAGGTGTTCTGGGATGCGCGCACCTCGAAGGCTGGCGCTGCGCACACGCAGGTCTGCGACCGGTTCACCGCCGACCAAGCGCTCATTCTCACGTGTGATATTCGCCCCGAGCAACGCCAACGCATCCAGGATCCCCGTGCGCGTTGGGTTCGTACCAACCCCTTCGAGCAGCAGGTCGCTCCGCGGGCACACGCTGGCGGCCACCAGAAAGAAGGCGGCCGAGGAGATGTCGGAAGGCACGGTAATCGACTGACCCTGCAGGGACTTCCCATCGAGCCCTTGCACCGAAGCCACCCCGTCCTTGCTGCGCACAACAGCACCGAAGGCGTGCAGCATGCGTTCCGTATGATCGCGGGTGATGGCGGGTTCGACGACGCTGGTCTCGCCGCTCGCGCGTAGGCCGGCGATCAGCACCGCCGATTTCACCTGGGCGCTGGCCATCGGCATTTCGTAGCGCAGCGCGCGGAGTGCGCCGGGCGCGTTGGCGCGAATGGTGACGGGCGGGCACCCGTCCTGGGTGTCGATATCGGCGCCCATTTGGCGCAAAGGACCGGCGACCCGCTCCATCGGCCGTTTCGATAGGGAGCTGTCGCCAACGAGGACGGACTCGAAGGGTCGCCCGACCAGCAGGCCGGCCATCAGACGCATGCCCGTCCCGGAGTTGCCGAGGTCCAAGGGCTCGGTCGTGCCACGCAAGGCGTCATCCCCCTGCCCCTGCACGATCAGGAGTTGGCCGTCATCGTGGACGCTGATGTCGGCGCCGAGCTGGCGCAGGGCCGCTTCGGTGGCGAGGCAGTCCTCACCGCGGAGCGCTCGGTGGATGCGGGTCTCACCTTCGGCGATCGCGCCGAACATCAGCGCGCGGTGGGTGATCGACTTGTCGCCCGGCACTCTCACCGCGCCCTGGAGGCAACCGCCGGGTTCGCTGACGAAGGTCGGGGCCGCAGTGCTACCAGCCGAGGCGCTCACGAATGGCTACTCCTGCGGCGTGTCGTCGTCGTCCGCCGAGGCGTCGTTGCCCTCGCCCTCAGCGGCAGGCTCCGCCGTGCCCTCACCTTCCTCGTCTTCGTCTTCTTCACCTTCCAGCGATGCCACCCGCTCGATGCCGGTAAGGGAGTCGCCGTCGTCGAGGCGAATCAGGCGCACACCCTGGGTGTTGCGACCGGTGATGGAGACTTCGCCGACGGGCGTACGCACGAGCGTGCCCGCCTGGCTGATCAGCATCATCTCATCGTCATCGAGTACGGGCACGGCGCCGACGAGCTTGCCGTTGCGTTCGCTCGAGGCGATGGCGATCACGCCCTGGCCGCCGCGACCCTGCACGCTGTATTCACTGGCCGGCGTGCGCTTGCCGTAGCCGTTTTCCGTCGCCGTCAACAACATCGTGGTGTCGCTCGCCTCCGGCTCGAGGCTGATGAGGGCGATCACCTGATGACCGTCGTCGCCTTCACCCTCAGGCAAGCGAATACCGCGCACGCCCGTGGCGGTGCGCCCCATGGGACGCACGTCGTCCTCATCGAAGCGAATCGCCTTGCCATGGCTGCCAAAGAGCATGATGTGGGCGCCACCGTCGGTGAGCGTGACGTCCACCAGGCGGTCGTCGTCGCGCAGGTCGACGGCGATGATGCCGCTGGTACGCGGCCGTGAGAACGCGGTCAGCGGCGTCTTCTTCACGGTGCCGGCGCTGGTGGCCATGAAGACGTAATAGCCGTCCTCGAAGTTGCGGATCGGCAGCACTGCGTTGATGCGCTCGTCCCGCGCCAGCGGCAACAGGTTGACCATGGGCCGGCCGCGCGCTCCGCGCGAGGCCACAGGAATCTGGTAGACCTTCAGCCAATACACTTTGCCGGTGCTTGAGAAGCAAAGCAGCGTGTCGTGCGTGTTGGCCACGAACAGCTTGTCGATGAAGTCCTCATCCCGCACCGATGTCGCCGACTTGCCGCGTCCACCGCGGCGCTGAGCACGATAGTCCGTGACCGGCTGTGACTTGGCGTAGCCGCCGTGGGAAAGGGTCACGACCATGTCCTCTTCCTGGATCAGGTCCTCATCGGTGAGGTCCAGGTGGTCGTGGCTGATCTCGGTGCGGCGTTCGTCGGCATATTTCTCGCGAGTCTCCAGCAGTTCATCGCGAATCACCTGCTCGAGGCGTTCAGGGCGTGCCAGGATGTCGAGGAGGTCGCGGATCTTGTCGATGATCTCACTGAATTCCTCGATGATCTTGTCCTGCTCGAGGGCCGTCAGGCGCTGTAGCTGCAGGTCGAGGATGGCTTTGGCCTGAACCGGTGTGAGGCGGTAACCGTCGTCGATAAGACCGAAGCCTTCCTCAACGTCGTCCGGCCGGGTGGCCTGATCGCCCGCGCGTTCGAGCATGGCCACCACGCTGCCGGGCGCCCACACCTGGCTGAGCAGTCCCTCGCGCGCCGCCGCCGGCGAGGCGGATTGCTTGATCAACTCGATCATCGCGTCGATGTTGGCGAGCGCAACGGCCAACCCCTCCAACACGTGGGCGCGAGCGCGGGCCTTGCCGAGCTCGTAGATCACCCGACGGGTCACGACCTCACGGCGGTGACGCAGAAAGGCCTCCAGCAGCTGTTTCAGATCGAGCAGGCGCGGCTGGCCGTCGATCAGCACCACCGTGTTGATACCGAAGACGCTCTGCATGGGCGTCTGCTTGAACAGGTTGTTCAGCACCACGTCCGCCACTTCGCCGCGGCGAAGCTCGATCACCATGCGCATGCCGTCCTTGTCGGACTCATCGCGCAGGCCGCTGATGCCCTCGAGCTTCTTCTCACGCACCAGCTCGGCGATGCGTTCGAGCAGCCGCGCCTTGTTGACCTGATAGGGAAGCTCGGTGACGACGATCGCCTCGCGACCGCCATTCTCCTCCACCTGGGAGCGCGCGCGAACGTAAATCCGACCGCGACCGGTGTGGTAGGCCTCGCGAATGCCCCGGGCGCCGTTGATAATGCCGGCGGTCGGCAGGTCGGGGCCGGGGATGAACTTCATCAGCTCATCGATGGTGATGTCCGCGTTGTCGAGCAGGGCGATACAGCCGTCGATTACCTCGCCGAGGTTGTGCGGCGGGATGTTCGTGGCCATGCCGACGGCGATGCCGGCCGACCCGTTGACCAGCAGGTTCGGGAACCGCGCCGGCAGCACGGAGGGCTCCGACTCCGACTCGTCGTAGTTCGGGATGAAATCGACCGTGTCCTTGTCGAGATCCGACAGCAGCTCGTGGGCGAGGCGCGCCATGCGTACCTCGGTGTAACGCATGGCCGCGGGCGGATCACCGTCGACGGAGCCGAAGTTGCCCTGTCCATCCACCAGCACGTAGCGCATGGAGAAGGGCTGGGCGAGGCGCACGATGGTGTCGTACACCGCCGAGTCGCCGTGGGGGTGGTACTTACCGACGACGTCGCCCACCACGCGGGCCGATTTCTTGTACGCCTTGTTCCAGTCGTTATTCAGTTCGTGCATCGCGTAGAGCACCCGACGGTGCACGGGTTTGAGCCCGTCACGGACATCGGGAAGCGCTCGTCCGACGATCACGCTCATGGCGTAATCGAGGTAGGACTGACGCATCTCGTCTTCGAGATTGACGGGGACGATTTCTCGGGCGGGATCAGACATCAAGCAGCTCGCTGGCAGTCCTTGCCGGGCGTGGCGATCATTGCCGCATCCGGGAGCGGAAAGCGTTGTTGGAACAAGGAGTAAGCAAACCGCTAGGATAGCACAGATGAGCCCCTCAACGGTGCCTGGCGGGGCGTCTAAAACGCTTCTCGTCGGCGATCCGAGGGGGCTATCGCCGGTGGGTCCGCCGCCCGGCGCTTGCCGTGCCCCAACGGGTCCGGCATCGTTGCCCGCTCGCCCGCTGCCGGAGCCCCGATGGAACCCGTAGACACGCTGCTTTTTGCCGACTGGGTGGTGCCCGTCGACGACACCGTGCACCCCGGCGCCCTGGCCGACGGGGCCGTGGCCGTGCGCGGTGGGCGCATCGCGGCGGTCTGTCCGGCGGAGCACGCTCGCCAGCACTTTCAAGCAAAGGAAGAGTTCACGCTGGAGGGGCAGGTGCTAATGCCGGGCCTGGTGAACGCCCACACGCACGCGGCGATGGCCCTGTTGCGGGGAATGGCTGACGATCTGCCGCTCATGCGCTGGCTTGAGGACCACATCTGGCCCACCGAGCAACGCTGGGTTGGCCCTGGGTACATCCGCGCCGGCTCGCAGTTGGCCGTGGCCGAGATGCTCCGTTCGGGCACCACCTGCTTTGCCGACATGTACTTCTTCCCGGATGCCACGGCGCAAGTCGCGGCGGAGACCGGCATCCGAGCTTGCATCGGCATGGTGGCCCTGGACTTTCCCACCCCCTGGGCCAACGACCTCGACGAGTACCTCGCGAAGGGCTTGGCCATGCGCGATGAGTACAAGGGAGATGCGCTGGTCAGCACCATGTTCGCCCCCCACGCGCCCTACACGGTGTGCCCAGACTCGATGGCCCGAATCCGCCGCCTCTCCGATCAACTGGATGTACCGATCCAAACTCACCTGCACGAGACGGCCGACGAGATCGACCAGTTCAGCGCACGCTACGGCTGTCGCCCCATCGAGAAGCTAGCGGAACTCGACATGATCTCGCCCCTGCTCATGGGCGTGCACATGACCCAGCTGCTCCCGAGCGAGATCGACGCCCTCGCCGAACGCGGCTGCCACGTGGTCCATTGCCCCGAGTCCAATATGAAGCTCGCGAGCGGTGCCTGCCCCGTCGCGACACTGGTGGAGAACGGCATCAACGTGGCCATCGGTACCGACGGCGCCGCCAGCAACAACGACCTCGATATGTTCGCCGAACTGCGCACGGCCGCCCTCTTCGCCAAGCACGTCGCGGGGGACCCGTCGGTGATCCCGGCGCAGAAGGTCCTCGAGATGGCCACCATCAACGGTGCCCGTGCACTCGGCCTCGGCGACCAAACCGGCAGCCTGACACCCGGCAAGTGGGCCGACATCATCAGCATCGACTGGCGCCACGCGTGCACCCAGCCGGTGTATAACCCGCTCTCCCAGTTGGCGTACGCCACCGCGGCCGCCCAAGTGGACCACGTGTGGGTCGCCGGGCGTCGATTGCTGGAAGGAGGCAAGCTCACGCGCCTCGACCTCGACACGGTGCTCGCGAGTGCCGAGGACTGGGCCCAGCGCCTGCGACAGGACGAGCAGGCCTCGGACGCGCCCCGATGACCCAAGCACGCGCGAACGTGGACACGGCCGAGATCGGCCACTTCGATGCCTTTGGTGAGGACTGGTGGCGCGCTGACGGCGGCTTCCGCACCCTTCACGACATCAATCCCACGCGCATCGACTTCATCCGCTCCCACATCCCCATCACGGGGATGCGCGGCGTGGACATCGGCTGCGGCGGCGGTATCCTGACGGAAGCGTTGGCCCGCGCGGGCGCCGACATGCTCGGCATCGACATGAGCGAAGCGGCGATTCGCGCAGCGCAGACGCACGGCGAACTCACCCCGAACCTCACGCTGCGCTACGCCCTCACCACCGCTGAAGCCCTAGCCGAGCAGCATGCCCACGCTTACGACTTCGTCACATGCCTGGAGATGCTCGAGCATGTGCCAGAGCCCGCCGCGGTGATCGCCGCCTGCGCCCGCCTTGTGCGCCCGGGGGGCTACGTGTTCCTCTCCACCATCAACCGCACCCCGAAGGCGTACGCCCTCGCGGTGCTGGGGGCGGAGTACGTGCTCGGTCTACTCCCTCGGGGCACGCACGACTACGCCCGCTTCCTGCGACCATCCGAACTCGACGCCGCCGCCCGCGACGGAGGCCTCTCGCTGGAGGAACTGCGAGGCATGCACTACGACCCGCTGAGTCGCCGCGCCAGCCTGGGCAACGATGTCAGCGTCAACTACCTCGCCGCCTACCTGGCTCCCGAGAGCTCAGAGCCCCCCGCGTGATCTCCAGGGCCATCCTCTTCGACCTCGACGGCACGCTGTTGGACAGCGCGCCGGACATGGTCAATGCCCTGCAACGTCTCCTCGCTGAGCAAGGTCGAACCCGCTGCGACTACGATTTCGCTCGCGCGCACGTCTCCCGTGGCGCCGGCGGCCTGATCACAGCAGGCTTTCCCGACTTGGATGGGGATGAGGCGCGCGGCGAGCTGCGCCAACGCTTCTTGGACCTCTACGCGCAGCGCATCTGCGAAGGGTCCGCCCTCTTCCCGGGTTGCGAGGCGCTGCTCGAACGCATCGAAGCTCACCCCACCCTCACCTGGGGCATCGTGACCAACAAACCCACTTGGCTAACGACTCCCTTGCTAGAGCAGCTGAATCTGCTCGAGCGGGCGCCCTGTGTGGTCTGTGGCGACACACTCGCCCAACGCAAGCCCGATCCCGCGCCCCTACGCCACGCGGCCGAGTTACTGGGTGTTGCCGCCCGCGAGTGCATCTACTCGGGCGACGACCAGCGCGATATTCAAGCCGCCAAGGGGGCCGAGATGCCCGTCGTGGCCGCCGCCTGGGGATACATCGCCCCGGGAGAGATCATCGAGCAGTGGGGCGCCGACGCCATCTGCGCCACGCCCGCGCACTTCACCACCTGGCTCGATGAGCACGGCTGGTTCGATGCAGGTTAGCGCGGAGCAACTCTACTTCGCCCTCGCCGGCGCCGGCATCGGGCTCCTGATCGGCGCCGCCCTCGTCGCCTGGCTTCGAGGTAGGCGCATCGCCGAGCTGCAGCGCGAGCTCGCGGTGCTGGAGGAGCGCCTGCGCAGCGAAGAGTCGTTGATCGCCGAGCGCGACACGCTGATCGCCCAGGCCGACGAACGCCTCGCCCACCTGCTGGGGGAACTTGCGGACAAGTCCCTGCAATCGCGCAGCGATACCTTCCTGAAGCTGGCCCAGGAGAGCGTGGGACAGCAGCAGACCCGGGCCGGCGCGGAGCTGCGGGTGACCCTGCACAAGTTGGTCGGCCCCATCGCCCAAGCCCTGACCCGGACCGAAGAGCAAGTCGCCAAGATCGAGACGGAGCGCCAGCAAGCTTACGGAAGTATTCGCCAGGAACTGAAGGCCATGGCCGAGGCGCATGCCGCCTTGCGCGCAGAGACTCGGCAGCTCGTCACAGCCCTACGCCGTCCCGAGGTGCGGGGCCAGTGGGGCGAGCTGACCTTGCGCCGACTGGTGGAGCTCGCCGGCATGCAGGAACACACCGACTTCGTCGAACAACCCCACGTGGTGAGCGAGGACGGCGCCTTGCGACCGGACATGATCGTACATCTGCCAGAGGCGCGCGACCTGGTGGTGGACGCGAAGACGCCCCTGGATGCCTACCTCGAGGCGACGGAGGCGACCGACGATGAGTCGCGTGCACAGGCCCTGGCGCGCCATGCCCGCAACCTGCGCACCCACGTGCGCACCTTGGCAGACCGTAAGTACTGGAGCGCCCTCGACTCGACGCCCGAGTTCGTCATCCTGTTCGTCCCTGGCGATCAGTTCTTGAGCGCGGCCCTGGCAGAAGACCCGGACCTGCTCGACGATGCGATTCGCCGCAAGGTGATCCTGGCCACACCGAGCAGCCTGATCGCCCTGCTCAAGTCGGTCGCCTACGGGTGGCGCCAACTGTCCCTCGCGCGTAACGCAAACCGCATTCGGGAACTCGCCGAGACTTTGTACAAGCGTCTAGGCACCTTCACCAGCCATATGTCGACCCTCGGGCGGCAGCTGGAGAGCAGTGTTAAGGGTTTCAACAAGGCCGTTGGGTCTCTCGAGCGCTCCGTACTGCCGAGCGCTCGCCGCTTCGCCGAGCTCGGCGTAGAGGGTGAAGCCCTCGAGTCCCTGGAGCCCATCGAGCAGCTTCCGCGCGCGGTGGACGCGACGCCACCCGAGGCCGAAGCGCCGCCACCGCCGGCGCCGACTCCCCAAGCGGATTGGCTGAAGCATGACGCGAACACGAAACCGCCCGCGAGCCGCGCCACCGACGACGATGACAACGGGTGAGTGAGACGATCAACGCCCCTACGGAGGTGGCGGACTTCGTGGACCGCGCCACGGCCCCGGGGTCGCCGGCATACCTGCCCACCTTGTTCGCGCCTGATGAGCATCGTGTGCGCCTCGGTGTAGCGTTCGCCCTGCGCGGCGAAATCGGTCGATCGCTGGTGCCGGACCTGGCCCCAGAAGTGGCCTCGACCCGCCTCTCCTGGTGGGGCGAGGAAGCGGGGCGCGTGGTCGCGGGGGCACCTCGCCATCCCCTCACCTCCTACCTGGCCGGCGCCATCGACACCTCCGCCCTGTCGGATCCTCGCGGTCTCGGCGTGCTGATCGCCGAGATGGTGGGCGCCGCCCAGGCGACGCTGTCTGAACCCGTGCCCGCCAATTGGTCCGCCCTGCTCCACCGCATGACCCACGATTGGGGTGCGATATGCCGCCTGATGTCGCGCTTGTTCGCCTCGCCGAGCGAGCGGGAGGCGACGTGGATCGAGCCGTGGGCGAACGCCCTCGGGGTGGCCTGCGCGATCGACGAGGCCATCGCGGCCACCGCCGACGAGGGGCTACCGCCCCTGTCGCCCGACGATACCGTGCCCTCCGACTCACAGGCCCGCGTAGCGACCTGGCGCGGCCATGCCGTGGCGTCGCTACACACGGCAGCTACCGCGATTCCCGCCGACGCACGTCCCAGCCAACGTCCACTGCTTGTGCTGGCGAGCCTCGTCCACCGACGCTCGAGCAGCGGGAAGGACGGCGCATCGTCACCACACCTCGCTCGTTCGCTAGGTGAGCTGTGGTGTGCCTGGCGAAGCGCACAACGGGCGGCACGAGGACAGCTGCCGACGGGCTTGCACGGCGCCCCTACGGTAGACTCCCGCCCATGAACGACTCAGACCACACACTCGCCATACCATCGCCCCTGCGCGACTTCTCCATCCCTGCCGGCTATCTCCGTGACCGACGGATTCTCATCAGTGGAGCCGGTGACGGCATCGGGCGCGCCGTCGCACTCGCCGCAGCCCGTGCGGGCGCTGCGGTCATCCTGCTAGGACGCACACAGAAGAAGCTCGAAGACACGGCCAACGCCATCCTCGAGAACGCCGACGCGGCCACCCCCACGGTCTGTCATTTCGACTTGCTGAAGGCAGGCTTGGACGACTACCTGAACCTCGGCCAGCAGCTGGCGAGCGCGGGTGCTCGCCTGGACGGACTCGTGAACAACGCCTCGATCCTCGGCGCGAAGACCCCCATCGAGCAGTACAGCCCGGCGAAATGGATGGAGGTCATGCACGTGAACGTGAACGGTCAGTTCATGCTCACCCAGACCTGCCTGCCCCTACTTCGGCAGTCGAAGGATGCCAGCGTCATCTTCGTCAGCAGCAGCGTGGGGCGACAGGGACGGGCCTACTGGGGCGCCTACGCCGCGTCCAAGTTTGCCGTCGAGGGATTGATGCAAACGCTCGCCGATGAAATGGCGGAGAACTCTCCCGTGCGGGTCTGCAGCTTGAACCCGGGGCGCACGCGCACCGCCATGCGACGCGCCGCCTATCCCGCGGAAGACCCCACCACACTGCCGACGACGCAGGACGTGGCGCCCGCGTTCATCTACCTCCTCGGGGGCGCTGACCGCTCCTTGCACGGGGCGGCCCTCGACGCTTGAAGCGGCCCTGGGCACCCTCGCCGGCATGCCCGCCGCCCGGCTTCGCCAGCCCGGCACTCTCGTAGAGCGCCGCCAGCGCCTCACCCTGCACTTCCTCCCAACGGCCCCGCGGCAGTCGACGATTGAGCAAGACGGGGCCGTAGCGAACCCGCGTCAAGCGGCTGACGACGCAACCGATCGACTCGAACATTCGCCTGACTTCGCGGTTGCGCCCCTCGCGCAGTACCACGTGGTACCAGTGGTTCGCCCCGCTCGCGCCCGCCGGCACCACTTTATCGAAGCGCGCCGGCCCGTCTTCGAGCTCCACGCCCTGGGTCAGCAAACGCAGCTGCTCATCGCTCGTCTCGCCGAGCACGCGCACGGCGTACTCGCGCTCCACCTCTTGCGCGGGATGCATCAACTTGGAAGCCAAGGCACCGTCGGTGGTGAACAGGAGCAGGCCACTCGTATTGGCGTCCAGGCGACCCACGCTCACCCAACGACCTCGTTCGGCGCGGGGCAGGCGTTGGTACACGGTCGGGCGTCCCTCGGGATCGCTTCGCGTACTCACCTCACCAGCGGGCTTGTGGTAGGCGATCACGCGGCGCTGCGGCGCTCGGCGAGCCAGGCGCAGGGGCTTGCCGTCGAGGGAGAGACGGTCCTGACGGGTCGCCTTCTGGCCGAGCTCCGCCTGGCGCCCATTGACCTTCAGACGGCCCTCAGTGATCCAGCGCTCCACCTCTCGCCGCGAGGCGATCCCCGCATCGGCAAGCAGCTTTTGCAGGCGCTCAGGCGTCTCTTCCTGGGTGGGCGGTCGGGGCGGTCGCCTCATTGCGCAGAGTTGCGCTCTTCATCGTCGTCGTCGGCGTCGTCAGCAGCAGCAGACGGCTGATCCTCGGTGAGCTCCTCACGTGGCTCGTCGTCACCACCCGCCAACACTTCCGCCTCGGGTTCGGCTTCGTATGCATCGGCCTCCGGGGCATCGGCCTCGGGGGCGTCGTCACCTTCAGCGCTGTCAGTCGCATCCGCGTGGCGCTCGGCGGCCGGCTCCGGCGTGGGATCCTCGTCGCTCTCCGGATCGTCGCTCTGGCCATCGGAGATCTCATCGCCTTCGAGCTCAGCGGCCTCGTGGAGCGCACCGGGCCGAATAGGCGTCACCGTGGCGAGCGCTGGAGCGTCCTCGGCACTCGCCTCACCTGACTCGGCGGTCTCCGTGGCTTCGGCTTCGGCTTCGCCGTCGGCAGCCATCGGTTCCGCGTTCGCGGCACCGTCGCCGAAGTCGAGTTCGACGTTGATCTGATCGAGGTCACGCAGCTCTTCCAGCTCGGGCAGTTCGCTCAGCGACGACAAGCCGAAGTAGTCCAGGAACTCGCGCGTGGTGCCGTACAACGCGGGACGACCGGGCACGTCGCGATGACCGACCGCGCGCACCCACCGGCGATCCAACAGGGTACGCATGATCGTGCTGCTGACGCCGACGCCACGGATGTCCTCGATGTCACCACGGGTGACGGGCTGACGATAGGCGATGATCGAGAGCGTCTCCATGAAGGCGCGCGAGTAGCGCGGCGTGCGTTCCTCCCACAGCCGGCTCACCCAAGGACTGTACTCGGCGCGCACCTGCAGCCGATGTCCACTCGAGACCTTGACGAGTTCAAGCGGCGAGTCCTCGCCATGGCGCTCCTCGAGACGCTTCAGCGCATCATCTAGATCCTGCGCTTGCGGCTGCTCCGCCTCACCGAAGAGCCCAACGAAATCCTTCGTCGACAGGGGGCGACCCGCCGCCATCAGGGCGGCCTCGATGATCTGACTCAGCTTAGCTGTATCCAACCGTCTGCGTTCCTTCGAAGTTGGGGTTATTCGGTGCTGGCATCGCCGGCGGCCGGCTGCGGATCATCCGATCCCGCGGCCCGCACGTGAATGGGGGCGAACTCACCGGACTGCACGATCTCGATCAGCGACTCCTTGGCCAGCTCGAGCACCGCGAGAAAGCTCGCCACGACCCCCTGCTTGCCCTGATCCGCACGCAGCAGGTGACGAAACTCGGTGAACTCAGCGGCCCGCAGGGTATCCAGAATCTCCGTCATGCGCTCACGCACGGACAGGGCTTCGCGGCGAATGTGGTAATGCTGGTTCAGTTCGGCCCGCGTCATGACCTGGTTGAACGCCGCCACCATCTCCTTGAGCGTGACTTCGGGCAGCTTGCGCACCACCGTACGCTCCACCATCGGCGCCGACACAGGCCAGTTCTCACGTTCCATCCGCGGCAGTTCGTCCACCCGCTCCGCCGCATTCTTGTAGCGCTCGTACTCCTGCAGGCGACGCACCAGTTCGGCGCGAGGGTCTTCGCCCTCCTCTTCCTCCTCGCTGACCGGCCGGGGCAGCAGCATGCGCGACTTGATCTCGGCCAGCGTGGCAGCCATCACCAGGTACTCACCGGCGAGCTCCAGCTGCATGTCCTGCATGAGGTCGATGTAGCCGGTGTACTGGCGAGAGATATCGGCGATGGGGATATTCAGGACGTCGAGGTTCTGCCGCTTGATCAGGTAAAGCAGGAAATCCAGTGGTCCTTCGAAAGCCTCGAGGAAGACCGACAGGGCCTGAGGCGGGATGAACAGGTCCTTCGGCAGCTCGGTGATCGGCTCACCGTCTACGAACGCGAAGGGCAACTCAGCTTGAGACGCGCTCGTCCCCGCGGCGGCCTCACCCCCCGCTTCGCCCCCCTCCGGCGACGACTGCTCCCCCGCAGCCTCATCGGCCGGGGTCGCGTTTTCGGCGGTGGCGGGCGCCTCTTCCTGATCTGTATTCGACTGCTCGCTCATACTCGGCTCCGGCAGGGCGATGCGGAGCCCAAGACCCTCAAGTCAGGCTCATCGCATGTCGCACGCTGCGCATGGTGTCCTTGGCGATCTCGCGGGCGCGCTCGCTGCCTTCCACGATGATGCTGCTGACCACTTCGGGCCGGCGCGCCAGCTCGGCGGCACGGGACGCGATGGGGCTGATCTGCGCCACCACGGCCTCGGCAGCTCGCGCCTTGCAGTCGGTGCAGCCGATGGCCGCGCTGCGACAGCCCTCGGAGACCCACTGCTGGCTGGCGTGGTCGCCAAACTGCAAATGATACCGCCAGACCGGGCAGTTTTCAGGGTTTCCAGGGTCTTTGCGCCGAGCACGGGCGGGATCGGTGGGCATTTTTCGCAGCTTCTTCTGGATCACCTCTGGCTCATCCCGCAGTTCGATCGTGTTGTCGTACTCACGCGCCATCGGCCGGCCATCGGTCCCGGGTAGGCGCAGATTGGCCACCACCACCGCCTCCGGCTCGCTGAGGAGGGAGCGGCCTCCGCCCTCCAGGTAGGCCAGAAGGCGGTCGCGATCGCCCAGGGTGAGGCGCTGACTCTCGTTCACGAGCGCGAGCCCAGCCCGCAGAGCGGCCTCGTCCCCTCGTTCCTGGAAGTCGCGCCGATGCTGTTCGAGTTCCTGGGACGCGCGCTTCCCGAGGGTGCGAAGGGCTCGCTGATTCCGCTTCTCCGCGTCCTCCTCGCGGCCGAACAGGTGGTTGAAGCGACCGGCCACGTCCCGACAGAACTCCACGTGCGGCGTCTGCTCCTCCATCACGCACACGTGGGTCGGTTGGTAGAGCAGGATGTCGGCACACTGCAGCAGCGGGTAGGCGAGCTGTCCGACAGTGCCCGCGTCCGCGCCGGCGGCGTCCAGGGACGACGCTTGCGCTGGCAGACCGGGCGCCGCCGGCGCCCCGCCTCGCGCCACCACCAGGCGGTCCAGCCATGCGGTCGGCGTACACATGCCGAGCAGCACGTTGAGTTCTGCACACTCAGGCACCCGTGATTGGAGAAACACGGTGGCGAGTCGCGGGTCTATGCCAACCGCTAGCCAGTCGATGAGCGTGTCCGTGATGCGCTGTCGGAACTCGCGCGTATGTGCGTAGCTGGCGGCGAGGGCGTGCCAGTCCGCCACGAAGAGCAGGCATTCCTGCTCTTGTTGTAGCTGCACCCAAGTGTTCAGGATGCCGATGTAGTCTGCTAGGTTCAATCGACCAGCAGGCCGCATCCCTGAGACGAGTCGTCTACTGTCCTCCGTGGCCACTCAGGCCACGCTCCGCAGGCGTATCACTGCAATCTCACATCGTGCCGGCGACCGGCGCCTTGCCCGAACGCAGGATGGTGGGAGGCTCCTCGGACAGATCGACCACCGTACTCGGTGCGAAGCCGCAGGCACCCCCATCGACGACCACGTCGATACGCTTGGCCAGGCGGTCCGCGATGTCCTCCGGGTCACTCATCGGGGTGTCGTCTCCCGGTAGCTGCAGCGTGGTGCTCATCAGCGGCTCACCTAGCAGACGCAAGAGCTCTAGCGCTACCGTGTGCTCGGGCACGCGCAGGCCTATCGTGCGTCGCTTGCCCTCCGCCAGGCGCTTCGGCACCTCGCGGCTGGCAGGTAGTACGAACGTGTACGCGCCCGGGGTGTGCGCCTTGATAAAGCGATAGGCGGAGTTATCCACGCGAGCGTACGTGGCGATCTCAGAAAGGTCCCGACACACGAGCGTGAAGAAATGCTCGTCCGGATTGCCACGCAGCTGGCGGATGCGATCCATCGCGTCGCGACTGCCCATCAAACATGCGAGGGCATAGCAGGAGTCAGTCGGATACGCGATGACGCCGCCGCCACGAAGCGCCTCCACCGCGTGGCGCAGCAGGCGCTCCTGGGGGTTCTCAGGATGAACCTTCAAGTGCTGTGTCATGAGTGCGCTCCTTCAAGTGACCCGCGGCTCTCGGGCGGCCGCCAAGCTCTTTGATACCATCCAGGGCCGGAAACGCAACCCGGCGCTCCCAAGCCACGCCGAAGCGCCCCCAGGGCCACATCGTAACTCTCTGACTTAGAACGGTTATTGCAAACAGAATGCTGAAGACGCTAATCGATTTCCTGCCCATCGTGGTGTTCTTCCTGGGCTATGTCCTCCCGGGAGGCGATATCTACCGAGCAACGACGGCGCTGATGATCGCCATGCCGGTGCAACTGCTCGTGGGCTACGCGATGACCCGCTCCATAAGTCGTATGCACCTTATTAGCACGGCGCTGGTGCTCGTCCTTGGCACCGCCACGCTGGTGCTCAAGAACGACCTGTTCATCAAGTGGAAGCCGACCGTCATCGATTGGCTGTTTGCCGCCGTCTTCCTGGGTAGCCAGCTCTTCACCGGCAAGTCCCTGATCGAGCGCGCGGCCGGCGATGCCATCGAGCTTCCGGATGCGATCTGGCGCCAGCTCAACACGGCGTGGGTGGTGTTCTTCGTGGTGCTCGGCGGGTTGAACCTCCTGGTGGTTTACAACTTCTCCGAAGCCACGTGGGTCAACTTCAAACTGTTCGGCACCCTTGGGCTCACACTCGTGTTTATGGTGCTGCAGGGCCTTTGGCTGCAGCGACACCTGCCACAGGAAGCCGAGGAGGAGAGCTGATGTACTACGCCATCATGGGGTCTGACCGCGAGGGAAGCCTCGAAGCCCGCAAGGCCAGCCGCCCGGAGCACTTGGCGCGCCTGCAAGCGCTGCTGGACGAGGGCCGCTTGCTCGTCGCCGGTCCGCACCCCGCAATCGACGCCGAGGACCCTGGGGAGTCGGGCTTCACCGGCAGCTTGATCATCGCGTCCTTCGACTCCTTGGAAGATGCCCGTGCCTGGGCGAGTAGCGATCCCTACGTAGCGGCCGGCGTCTACCGAGACGTGGTGGTCAAGCCTTTCCGCAAGGTCCTGCCGTGAGCGACGACAGCGCTCGGGACAGCCGACCAACCCGCCTGCGCGAGGCGCTCGAACCCCTCGCGGCGGTCACGCTGGAGATCGTCGACGACTCCCACCGCCACCGAAACCACCCCGGCGCCGCTGACGGCCGCGGCCACTTTCGCGTCCGTGTCGTGTCCGAGCGATTCGAGGGACTCACCCGGATCAAGCGTCACCAGCTGGTCTACTCGTTGGTCGATGAGCTCATGAAGACCGACATTCACGCCCTCCAGGTCGACGCCAAGACCCCTCAAGAAGTCGCCTAAGGCCCCTACCTGGGCTGCATTTCTTGTCGAAATAACGTGAAACGGGTCACAGACTTCCGGGGGCTGAGGAGTAACCTCGATAGTGAGCTGCCGATGTCTACCCCCTAAGGCAGTTCTTTTTACCTCAGAATCCCCCAAACGATGAGGCATTACGGTCGGCACGGAAGCCGGCCTCTTTTTTACACCAAATAAGCATTATGTAAAGCACGCAACGCATTTGCTGCGGGCTTTTGCATCCTTTTGTCTAGACAAATCACACCAACCGGCGCGTATCGAGTGCCCGCTGCCGACTCCGTTTGACTAAAAAAAAGCTGCAGCGCAACGTACTTAGCAACAACGAAAAGAAAAACAACGTTCTCCTCAGCCTCACGGCAAAAGCTTGATTCGGCATTTGTGGGATATATTTCCCAATACAGCCCAAGTTTTTGACCCGAGGAGAAATCCCTTGAACCCGCCGTCAATTCCCGACCAGCAGCTACCAGGCGATAAGTCCTCAGTACTTGCCGCGTTCCGGCGGCTCATGCGCCCGCTCGTGAAGATGCTCATCCGCCAGGGCGTCGCGTTTGGCGAGTTTGCCGAAGTTCTAAAGCAGGTGTACGTGGAGGTCGCGAGCGACCACTACGCGCTTCCAAACAAGAAGATCTCTGGATCGAGGATCGCCATCCTCACCGGTCTGACGCGTAAGGATGTGAAGCGCATCGTCGACTTTCTGAACGACTCAGAAGGAGACACAACAGTAGCGCCAGCTCCGAATTTGAACCGCGCCACCAGAGTGCTCTCGGGATGGCACCAAGACCCTGACTTCACTGGTCCATACGGCTTCCCCGTCGATCTGCCGTTCGAGGGCTCACCTAGCTTCTCCGAACTCGTGAAGCGGTACAGCGGGGACATGCCAGCTCGCGCCATGCTCGAAGAACTTCAGCGAGTCGGAGCAGTAGCGCGACAGGATGACGGGTGTTTCCGAGTACTCACACGTTACTACATCGCCACTCGAAGCCCGATGGAAGCCCAGTACCTGGGTGATGTGCTGCACGACTTAGCGTCGACAATCGAGTTCAACTTCGACCCTGAGCGCAACGAACTCTCACCTAAGCGATTCGAACGTTGGGTAGCTACCGACAAGGTAGACCCCGCGGCCATGGAGGACTTTCGAGACATCGTTAAGGAGGGCGGCTCTCGCTTCCTTGAAAGGCTTGACACCTGGTTATCACTTCACGAGATCACCAGCTCGGACGATACCGACGCATCGCCCACTCGCACTCGAGTGGGCGTCTACTTCTACGAAGACTCGAATCCGAAGACGTCGGGTAAGGAGGACTAATATGTTTGCTTCTGTGCCCAACAATCGGATTACCCGAGTTGTCGCCGCGGGTATCGCTTCGGCGTCCTGCCTTACTGTGTCGGCTAACGCAGCCGAGCTCCCAGGCCTCGATACGCCGTACGGCCTCGGCGGCTCCGGTATTAGCCCACCGTCCGCATCCCCGGAACTGCTCGGACTTGGCGGCTCCGGGGCAATCCCATCCCCCACTCCAGGACAGTTTGGGCTGGGCGGGTCTGGGATCGGCTCACCTGGATCATCACCGGAACAATTCGGTCTTGGTGGATCAGGCGTAGCTCCTCCCTCTCCACCTCCTGGTTTGTTCGGACTTGGCGGCTCCAGGATCGCTCCCCCGTCACCCGAGCTTCTTGGACTTGGTGGTTCCGGAGCCATCCCGACACCCACTCCGGAACTACTCGGACTCGGAGGTTCAGGAGCCATTCCCTCGCCTGCCCCCGAACTCCTGGGACTCGGTGGCTCAGGAGCCATACCATCACCTTCGCCGGGCCAGTTTGGGCTAGGTGGATCTGGGATCGGTGATCGGTCCCCTTCCCCGGAACTCCTTGGGCTTGGCGGATCCGGGGTAGCTCCCCCCTCCCCCGAACTCCTTGGGCTCGGCGGGTCTGGAGTTAGTCCTCCCTCCCCGTCCCCGGAGCTGCTGGGACTCGGCGGCTCAGGCCAACCGGTCTTCGAGACACCAAGCTCAGCGGAGAGAGTCGCATTAGTGGCGGTCTCCGGCTCATGCGACACGACGACAGCAGATGCAGAAGCAACGCTCGCAATCGGGCGCGTAGATGCTCTCTCGGGTGAGGGCAATGTCGTTTGGGTCCTCGGTCAGAAGATCCGATTCGGAACCAATGCGCTGGCAACGCTTTCGATTGGTGACCTCGTGCGAGTTGAGGGTTTCCCGATCGGTGAAGGCGTCGCGTACGCGACATCGGTCACGCGCTGCGCCTCCCAATATGTCGCGGGTGCAACAAAAGTGTTTCTTCGTAGCGTGGTATCTGCCATTGACCACTCAGTTGGTTCAGCAACTGCCGGTCGCATTCAGTTGAGCATTGCAGCGGCTGATAGCGATACGGACATCACGCCCTTCGCTGTGGTGTCGATTACGGGCACGCAACCGGCTATCGGGGGGATTGTTCTAGCCGAGACTGCATTCTGACTGCAAGCGAGCCATCGGCCTCACAGAGGGGCCGGTGGCTCATGCGGCTGAGAGAAAAAGTAGATACCGACACCGGTAATACCGGAACCAGGAGTAGGCTCGTCTTCGAAAGCCCCAAGCCAGTCATCAGCCGACTTGAGCAGTTCGTTCGCGGAACCGGAGAATTTCCGCATAAACTGCTCAACAAGCACGTTGGGTAAGGACCGAGAGAAACTTGAGCGCTCAAAGAATCGAGCCTTCTCTTCGGACCCGGGGAGCGCGTTCCTATTGAGGGTCGACGCCAGATTGTGCAGCGCCAGACCGACATACTCTATCGTCCTTAGGTCCCGCGGATCTGGAACGAAGAAGCGACTCGTAGGCAAAAGGCTACCATCCTCGCCCACCACGGCATTCCCACTCCGAACTAGCTCATCCCGAACGGCTACTGCTGAGCTCTGAGGGGTTGCAGTTAGCACCAGACTTCGAAACTCAGACTCGGCGAGAGGCCTCGCCATGCGCTCAGAATCCAGATATGCACCACGCGTGTGCCACGCTTGAAGAACTCGTGCAGCCGCCGACCAGTCAAGTTGATCCAAGAGTTGATTGCAAGTCGACCCTAGGCAGCGTGTAGCCTCCTTCCTACTAAGGCCAGTAGCCACCGAAATCCGAGACACACTAGCTTTCCGCTCACCTGCCCCATAGTCCTCCGCCGCCACCTGCACGAAGGCCCACTTCGACACCTCCGCGAACTCCTTGAACGTCACTCCGTTGCGTAGCAGGAACCTTGCGATAGGGATCATGAAGTTTCGGCACGCCTGGAGCACTGCCTCGTGAATCGCACTACCCATCGTCGCCATCCCCCTGCTGCTGTTCTCCTGCCTTGAGCAGTTTCTCAAGGCCGTCCTCATCGAGGACAGGTATGTCTAGCTTCTCGGCCTTCTTGAGCTTGGAGCCTGCCTTCTCGCCGGCGACCAGGTAATCCGTCTTGGACGATACGGTCCCAGTGACCTTTCCGCCAATAGCGGTGATCTCAGCGGCTGCTTCTTCGCGCGTACGACCGCCAAGCGTGCCGGTCAGCACAAACGTCTTGCCAGTGAGTGGCCCCGAATCGAGCGATTCCCCTTCCTCGCCGCGAACCACGGGTACGGGTGGCGGGGCCACGCCAACCTCGAGCAGGCGGGCGACCTCCTGACGATTGTCGTCGTTGGCAAAGTACTCGGCGACACGTTGAGCCACGATGGGGCCCACGTCTGGCGTTTCCTGCAGCGCGTCGAGGTCGGCATCCATGATGGCCTCGAGCGTACCGAACTGCCTGGATAGCGCGACGGCCGTGCTCTCACCGACCTCTCGGATCCCGAGGGCATTGAGTAAGCGTGGTAATGGCCGGGTCTTGCTCGCATCGATGGCCGCGAGGACGGCGGTCGCAGACTTCTCTCCCATCCGCTCCAGAGCAGTGAGTTGATCCGCCGATAGCGTATAGAGGTCGGACACACGGGTGAGCAATCCCGCTTCGATGAGCTGCTCCACGAGCTTATCGCCAAGCCCTGCGATATCCATCGCACCTCGGGAGGCGTAGTGCTGCACGGCGCGCACCCATTGCGCCGGGCAGTAGCGTCCCCCTGTACATCGATACACGGCCTCGCCCTCGACGCGCTCCACCTCGGAGTCGCACACGGGGCATCGCGTGGGCATCTGCACCTCGGCGGCATCCGGTGGTCGTAGGGCGGCAACGACGCTCACCACTTCCGGGATCACATCCCCCGCCCGGCGCACCAGGACCGTGTCGCCGACGCGCACATCCTTGCGCTGGAGCTCATCCATGTTGTGCAGGGTAGCGTTGCTGACGGTCACACCGCCGACGAACACTGGCGTTAGGCGCGCGACTGGCGTCAGGGCGCCGGTACGACCCACCTGGAACTCCACGTTCTCCACCACCGTGGCGCGTTCTTGCGCGGGGAACTTGTGGGCGATCGCCCAGCGCGGCGCTCTCGACACCTGGCCCAGGGCGCGCTGCTGCGCGAGCGAATCAACCTTGTACACGACGCCGTCGATGTCGTACGGCAGCGACTCGCGTTGCTCCGCCATAGCCTCGTGGAAGGCCACGCATCCGGCCACGCCCTGCACCTGGCGAGCCTCTGGAGCGATGCGAAGCCCCCAGGACTTCAAGGCCTGCAACAACTCGAACTGGCTCTCGGGCACCTCGCCTTCGACAGCGCCCAAGGCGAAGCAGAACATCAGCAGCGGCCGAGTTGCGGTGACGCTGGCGTCGAGCTGGCGCAGGCTGCCGGCCGCGGCGTTGCGAGGATTGACGTACTGCTTCGCGTCCTCGGCTTCGAGCCTCTCGTTGAGCGCACTGAATCCCTCACGGGACATGTAGACCTCACCGCGCACCTCCATCCGCATCGGCGGTGCGCCGCGAAGCGTGAGCGGTACGCTGCGCAACGTGCGAATGTTGTGGGTGACATCCTCCCCGACGGTGCCATCGCCGCGCGTAGCGGCCCGCACGAGCCGGCCACGCTCGTAGAGCAAGCTGATGGCGAGTCCATCGAGCTTCGGCTCAGCCGTATAGACGATTGGCGCTACAGGCTCGGCGGAATCGCCCTCCCCTTCTTCCTGAGTTGGCACAGGGAGACCGAGGCGCTGGCGAATGCGCCGGTCGAAGTCGTACACCTCTTGCGGATCGAAGGCGTTACCCAGGGACAGCATGGGCACCTCATGCTCCACTTCGGCGAAGGCGGAGTCGGGCTTCGCGCCGACGCGTTGGGTGGGCGATTCGTCAACGACTAGCTGCGGGTGCTCGGCCTCCAGCGCCTGCAGCTCACGCATAAGACCGTCGTACACCGCGTCGTCGACGGCGGGATCGTCGAGCACGTAGTAGCGGTAGTTGTGCTCATCAAGCTCGCGCCGCAGCGCTTGCGCGCGCTCGCGCGCGACCTCGCAGACCACTGGGTCAACGCTCCCCGTGGGTTCGTCGATGCTCGAAGTCCACCACGCGTTCCTTCAGATGCTCTTCCGTCTGCCGGGTCAGCGAGCCGCCCGTGTCGTCCTGCACGGTTGCGTCCAGGTAGTTGGCGAGCAACCGGCTGCAGGTGATCATCTCCTCCAGAGCACGCAGCCCTGGCAAGGGTCCAGGCAGCAGCATGAACATGGTAAGCCCCGGCAAGCTCTGACCGGCGAGATCCTCCTCGCGCAAGGTACCGGGCTCGACCAGGTTCGCCACGCTGAACACCGACTGGGCCGCACCCGGTGGCTGGTAGTGGAAGATATCGAAGCGACCGCGGGCGAGTCCTGCCGTCAGCAGGCCTTGGCCGACCGCATCGCCCGCGAAGGCGCCCGCGCTACGCGGCACCAAACGAAGCGTGAAGACCTCCTCGATGTCCGCTTCAGGCGGTTCGTCTTCACCCTCAACAGGGTCCGACGGCTCCGGGTCAGGTACGCCCAGTTCGAGCTGTTCCGCCGGGCGTCGTGCCGGGCGAACGGCTGCTTCAGACACCTGAGAAACCCGCTCTCCCACCGTGACGACCGGGAGTTCGCCGGTGCTCGCACCTGCATTCTCGGCCTCCTCTCGCTTGCGCAGGTAGGCGGGCGTCGTTCGGTCCGGATCGGCGGGGCCGGGGGCGGTGAAGTCGTCCGTCACGTCATGCCCATCGGTGAGTTCTGGCTCTCGGCGCAGCTCCTCCCACGGATCATCGACAACGCCCTCGTCCACGCTGAGCGAGGGTTCCTGGCGCTCGCCAGCCCGAACGTTCGGGCCGCGCCGGCTGTCCTGCCGACGCATCGCCAGGTAGACGCCCACCACGAAGAGCACACCGAACAGGACAATCAACCAACGCAGTTCCGCCATGGCTACATCGCTGCCAGTTTCACAGCCTCGTCGACATCGACGGCCACCAGGCGCGATACGCCCGGTTCTTGCATCGTCACGCCCGACAGATGGCTGGCGAGTTCCATAGTGGTCTTGTTGTGAGTGATGAAGATGAACTGCACCCGCTCGGACATCTCACGCACGATCTCGCAGAAGCGCCCCACGTTGGCCTCATCGAGCGGCGCGTCCACCTCGTCGAGCATGCAGAAGGGTGCCGGGTTCAGCTCGAAGATGGCGAAGATAAGGGCTACCGCCGTCATCGCCTTCTCGCCACCGGAGAGCAGATGGATCGTGCTGTTGCGCTTCCCGGGCGGCCTCGCCATGACGGTCACGCCGGCGGCGAGAAGATCGTCATCACTGAGCTCCAGATAGGCGTGCCCGCCGCCGAAGAGCCGCGGGAATATGCTCTTCAGCCCCGCGTCCACCTGATCGAAGGTCTCCTTGAAACGCGTGCGGGTTTCCCGGTCGATCTTGCGCATGGCGGTCTCGAGCGTCTCGAGTGCCTGCTCCAGGTCATTGTGCTGTGAGTCGAGGTACTCCTTGCGCTCCGACTGCGTCTGGAACTCGTCGATGGCGGCGAGGTTGATCGGCCCGAGGCGCTGAATGCGCTTCTCGATCTTCTCGAGTTCCTCCTCGCCGGCTGGGATGGTGAGCTCCGCGTCCATCTGCTCGGCGATCGCCTCCGCGGTGGTATCCAAGCGCTCGAAGGCCTCCGCGCAGGTGGAGCGGCGGGTCACGATCTCCTGCATGACCAAGCGTTGCGACTCGAGGGCCGTGCGCGCTTGGTCCACCTCACCCTCGTGCTCATTTCGCTTGGCTTGCAGTTCGCGCTGCCCGGCCTCTTCGGCCTCCACCCGTTCCCGGGCCTCGGTAAGCGCTCGTTCGAGTCCGCCGCGCGACTCCAGTAGCGTCTCAAGCGATTGCTCCAGATCGCGTACGGGCGCAGCCTCCTGCTCCATTTGCTGCTTGAGCGCGCTGCTACGGTCCTGGTACTGGCCGAGCTGTTGCTGGAGGCGCCCCACGGCGTCTTTCAACGAACTCTGCTGAGAGGAACGCGCCTCCACCTGCAGTGCCAGCCCCTGCGCCTTGGCACGGTCGCCATTCGCACGCTCGGTCGACTCCTGCAAGCGCAGATCGATGTGTTCACGCTGCTCGCGAAGCTCCGACTCCTGGTCGGCGAGCGTCTGCTGCTCGCGAGCTGCGGCGTCGGCACGCTCCCGGCATTGCTCCATCTCGTACGTGAGTTCGCGCCGTTGCTCTCCAAGCTCTGAAAGCTCGGCTTCGACGCTCTGCAGCTGCTCCCGCATCTGATCGAGTCGTGACGCCAACGCGTCGACCCGTCCTCGGCCTTCCGCCAACAACGAGTGAGCGGCATTGACCGCCTCCTGCTGAGCCACCCGTTGGCGTTCGCCCGATTCCAGCTCGTCGCGCAGACGAGCGGCTTGCGCCTCGAGGGACGCGCGCTGCTCGCTGAGCGCCTGCTGCTGTTCGCGGCGCTCTCGCAGCAGTTGCTCACGAGCGATCACGCCGGCTCGCGGATCGGCGGAATCGCCGAGGCGTAGCCAGTCACGGCCGAGCCACTCACCAGATCTGGTGATGATGCTCTCACCGGTGGCGAGGCTCGCCTGCTTGGCTAGCGCTTCCGATAGGTCATCGGCGCAGTAGATGCCGGCCAGAAGAGAACTCGGCACCACCTCGCCACGCAGCTGACCCGCGAGGGGCGTCAGCCCGTGCGCGCCCGAGGCGGACGGCAACGGTGTGTTCCCGGGTTGAAACAACGCGAGGCGCTCGCCGGTCGGCAGGTTTCCGCGCCGCGCCAGCTCGGCCAGGTCTTCGACGCATACCGCCTGCAAGCCCTCACCGAGGACAGCTTCGACGGCGCCTTCCCAGCCCGCTTGTACCTGCAGCTGCTGGGCCAGACGAGGGTTGTTGCGAAGGCCACCCTCGTGCAGCCAGCGCAGGCTGGCGGACTGGGCATCCGTGCCGAGCGCTGCCTGCTGAAGCGCCTCCAGGGAGGCGACCTGCCCGTTCACCGATTCGAGCTCGCCGCGCACGTCGTGAAGCTCCGTGCCAACGCTGGTCTGCTTCGCGCGCCAGCGCTCGACCTTCTCGCTCGCCTGGCGCAGATCTTCCTGTCGCTGCGAGAGCGTGTTCTGCGCAACTTCGACTGCGCTTGCCGCCTGCTGCGCATCGCCCTCGAGTTCGGCGACCGACAGGGACGCGCGTAAGGTCTCCAGACGATCTGCACGTTGGCGCATCGCCTCGCTACGCACCTCCAGCCCCTCGAGCCGGGTGGCCTCGACGCTGACGGCGCGGGCCGCCGCGCTCGCCTTGCCCGAGTACTCGTCCCAACGGTGCTGCCAATCCGCGCGGTCACCTTGGGCGCGCTGAACGAGCTCACCGCTGGCCTGCTCTTCGGTGCGCGCGGCTTCCAGTGCGGGGGTGAGCGATTCGAGCTCTTCCGCGCCGGCCGCGAGCTGTGTCTCGTCGGTGGCGATATCGCCCTGCACCTGTTCGATCGCACTCGCCAAGCGCTCGAGCTCCGCGCCCTGCCGCTCGGTCAGGTCTCGCGCGTGGCTGATCTCCTGCTCGATGCGCGCCATCTCGGCGCCGTGTTTGAAGAATGCCTCCTGCGCCTCGTTAGCCTCTTCCTGGCGCTCCGCCTGGCGTTCGCGCGCTTCCTCGATCTGCGCCTCGACATTGCGTTGATCAGCGAGCGCCGCTTCCACGGCCACCCGGTGCTGCTCGACCTGCAGATGCTGCTGCTCGTGGGCGGCGTCCAGCTCGCGTAGGCGCAGCAAGGCGAGCTCGGCTTGCAGCTTGTGCTCGCGCTCGCGGTATTCCTTGAAGCGCTCCGCGACCCGGGCCTGGCGCTGCAGGTGCTTTAGCTGCTTGTCCACTTCGTCGCGAAGGTCGGTGAGCCGTTCGAGGTTCTCGCGCGTGTGACGGATGCGGTTCTCCGTCTCCCTTCGCTTGTCCTTGTAGCGGGAGATGCCGGCGGCTTCCTCGAGGTAGGCGCGCATGTCCTCGGGCCGCGCTTCGATCAGGCGGGAAACCATACCCTGCTGGATGATCGAGTAGCTGCGTGGTCCCATGCCGGTACCGAGAAAGATGCCGGTGATGTCTCGACGGCGACAGCGGGTGCCGTTGATCGAGTACACGGACACCCCGTCACGAGAGAGCGTGCGCTTGACGGACACTTCCGAGAAGGCGCCGTACTGGCCGCCGATGGCGCCGTCACTGTTGTCGAATACGAGCTCAATGGAGGCGACGCCGACGGGCTTTCTTGCGCTGGATCCGTTGAAAATGACGTCCGCGAGGGAGTCCCCGCGCAGGTATTTGGCCGAGCTCTCACCCATCACCCAACGCACGGCGTCGATGACATTCGACTTACCGCAACCATTGGGGCCTACCACACCCGTGAGGTTGGTGGGGAAGTTGAGCACCGTCGGATCGACGAAGGATTTAAAGCCGGCAAGCTTGATCTGACTCAGGCGCATCGCCACCTCGGTCGCGCTTGCTGACCTCTACGATTCATTGGGTACGGCACGTTTACTGTGGCTTCCTTGGCTCTTCCGCCCTGAGGCATGGCGCGATGCCGCGCTGCGTCATGCGCTGCGACGCCCGACCGGAATGACCCGTGGCGTGCAGGAACGGCGTGGTTTAGATTGTGCGCCCGCGACAGACCTCGCCGGCGTGGTTTCAAGCCGTCGAGTATCGCGCCCCGCACAACTCCGAGGCAACCTTGATGAGCGACTCCACACCCGTGACACCGACCGCCGGGCCGACCCGGCAGCTGGACACCTTCGACAACCCAAACCCGGGGTCGGACTTCACGATCCACATGCGGATTCCGGAGTTCACATGTCTGTGCCCGAAGACAGGGCAGCCCGACTTCGCCACGATCTACCTCGACTACGTGCCGGATCAGCGCTGCGTGGAGCTCAAGTCCTTGAAACTCTACATGTGGTCGTACCGAGAGGAAGGCGCGTTCCACGAGGCGATCACGAACAAGATCCTGGCCGACCTGGTGGCCGCCGTATCGCCGCGTTTCATGCGCGTGACCGGCGAGTTCAACGTGCGCGGAGGCATCTACACGAGCATCGTCGTCGAGCATCGCGCGTCTGGATGGGAGCCGGCGGCGCCGGTGCAACTGCCCTGAAGGAGGCCACGGCGCGTGCCCGTCCTGTGGACTGGATCCGACACCAACGTAGCGTGCCATTAGCTTTGCCGCTATACTCGGCGGTTTGGTAGCCCGCAGAGGTGCCGCGGTCACACCCTTGATCAGTCTGGGGCGTAGGGGCCGCCGACCACCTCCGCGACCGTAAAGCGCGCCCTAGGCGGTATCGGTGATCGGAGCACACACGTGACAGCGGCATCTGAGAAATCGACGAAAAAAACCACCGCAAAAAAGAAAGCTACGACCAAAAAGAAGGCCGCCACGGCGACCAAGAAGAAGAAAGTAGCGGCCTCTTCGGGAACGACCTCGAAGAAGGCACCCGCCAAGAAGGCGGCCACTACTAAGAAGGCACCCGCTCGCAAGGCGAGCACCAGCAAGGCAGCTGCCAGCGCCCCAGCAAAGAAAGCAGCGGTGAAAGCGGCTCCTGCCAAGAAACCTGCGCCCGCCGCAGCCGCCAAGGCGCCGCCGCGCAAGGCGACGCCGCGGCCGATCTCACGGGCCGCGAAGCCATCGAAGTCGAATGACAATTCGCTGGCCATCGCACCGCCGCCGCCCAAGCCCGGTGTCCGCCTGGTCGGCGGCATCATCCCCTACACGGTGGAGCCGGGTGAGGAGTACATGAACGAGCAGCAGCTCGAACATTTCCGCAACATCCTGCTCGCATGGAAGAAAGACCTCATGGAAGAAGTCGATCGCACCGTGCACCACATGAAGGACGAAGCAGCCAACTTTCCCGATCCCAACGACCGTGCCACGCAAGAATCCGAGTTCAGCCTCGAGCTACGCACCCGCGATCGCGAGCGCAAGCTGATCAAGAAGATCGAAGAGGCCCTCGGTGACGTGGAGGCCCACGAGTACGGCTTCTGCGAGACCTGCGGCATCGAAATCGGGATCCGCCGTTTGGAGGCGCGCCCGACCGCCACCCTGTGCATCGACTGCAAGACGCTCGACGAGATTCGCGAGCGGCAGATGGGCTGATTGTACGTCGGACGATTCGCGCCCTCCCCCACGGGGGCACTGCACTTCGGCTCACTCGTCGCTGCCCTGGCGAGCTTCCTGGACGCCCGCGCCGCCGGCGGCAAATGGCTCCTTCGGATCGAGAACATCGACCCACCCCGTGAGAAACCTGGCTCGGCGGACGCCATCCGCCGTTCCCTAGACCGCTTGGGCTTGCACTGGGATGGCCCGATCACCTTCCAGAGCGAACGAAGCCAACTCTACTGGAGAGCCTTGCGGGACCTCCATGCCACCGGAGCGCTGTTCGCCTGTGAGTGCTCACGTACTCAGATAGCCAAGGCTGCCAAGAGCCAAACGACTGAGGGGCCCCTGTATCCGGGCACCTGCCGCCACCGCGAACCGCGCCCGCTCGACGATGGCGCCGAGGGCTCGCACGACGGTATCGCCTGGCGCCTTCGCGCCGACGCGTCACCGGCGCCGATCCGATTCATCGACCGCATCCAAGGTGCTCAGGGGGCAGATCCGAGCACTGATCTCGGCGATTTCGTGCTGCGGCGTCGGGATGGCTATTTCGCCTACCAACTGGCCGTGGCCATCGACGACCAACGCCAGGGCATCACGGATGTCGTACGCGGCGTCGACCTGCTGCCATCGACCTTTCGCCAGCTGCTCGTGCTGCGCCATATCGGTGCAGCTATGCCCACCTATGCGCACATACCGATCGCCCTGGACGCCCATGGCCATAAGCTGAGCAAGCAGGAGGGCGCGAGTTCCATTGATGCTGAACCCGAAGCACCGCTGCTTTTTCGCGCACTTCAGTTCCTGCAACAAAACCCACCTCGCGAACTTCGCCGAACGTCCGCCCAGGAGGTGCTAACGTGGGCGATCGCGCACTGGTCCGTCGGCCCAATGCGAGGAATGCAGGCCATTTCCGGGGAACCCGGTCATATCTGAGGCCATGTGCGCCTATGTTGCACCGCGGCTCAGTGCTATATGAGCATTGCAACATTCGATTTGCCCGCAGTACCATGCGTCATTCCTACGGTTGTTTACGTGCCCGTCCTAACACGAACCAATGACAAAGCGTCCGGCATGCCACACCGGACCAGGGAGGTTGCCGGTATGAGCGAACCGAGAACGATTAAAAAGTATCCAAATCGCCGACTCTACGACACGGAAGAAAGCCGCTACATCACGCTCGCCGACATCCGTCGGTTGGTCATCGAGAAGATCGATTTCGTCGTCATCGACAAGAAGACGGAAACCGATATCACCCGCAGCATTTTGCTGCAGGTCATCAGTGAGCAGGAGTCCGAGGGCGAGCCCATCTTCTCGCGTGACTTCCTCTCCCAGGTGATCCGTTCCTACGGCGGCACGATGCAGGGCATGGTGTCGAGCTACATGGAGCAGAGCCTGAAGATGTTCATGAGCCAGCAGCAGCAGCTGCGGGACAAGGTGAAAGGCGTGGTGGGCATCGACCCCGTGGGCGTTGTCACCAACCTGACGCTCAAGAACTACTCCCGGTGGAAGTCCGTGCAGGACGAGATCTTCCGCACCCTGTGGGCGACGCCTGCCCGCGGTGAGGAAAACGGCCACGCGCCGACCAACGGTAATGGCGCAGCCGCCCCTGGCACGACCGCTGGCGCCGCCCCTAGCGCATCGCAGCCGGCAGAACGCTCGGCAGAACCGGAGTCTACGCCCCAGTCGTGACGCTCTGAGGCGACGTTGACATAATCAGAATCACTGGTTATTGTTAAGTCGCAACCTTGCTGTTGCACATGCATCAGGTATTCGCGTCCGACTGGCAACTCTTCGGAGTTTGCCACTACGGCCCCCACCCTCCCGGGCGGGGGCCGATTTTTTTGGCCTTCTCAAAACCCTGGTAAGAACCGCTGAACCCTGCTGCCGTAGCTGCCCCGGTTAACGCACCTCCACCCTTCTCTCCACCTTCCTGGCTCCGCAACGCCCACCTGCAGACGCTGCTGGCGAACAAGCCGTTGCGTTGGCCCAAAGGGCCACGAGTCCACGACGAGGCGTACGAGCTACCGGACGGAGATATCGTCCGTCTTGTGCGCAACATAAGCGCAGCATCGGCCGATTCTCGGCCGCCCCGGGTAGTCGTGCTGCACGGACTCGCCGGCGGGTACGACTCCGCCTACGCGCGCGACCTATTCACGGCCTTCGAGGCGCACGAGTTGGAGGGGCACCTGCTGCACTTCCGTGGGTGCGGCGACCTGATGAACCGACTACCGCGTGGCTACCACGCCGGCGATACCTCGGATTTCGCCCACTACGTAAGCGAGCTACATCGCGAAGCTCCCGAACGCCCGATCTACGCGGTCGGCTTTTCCCTGGGTGCAAACGTGCTCCTGAAGTACCTCGGCACCGAAAATGAGCAAGGACACGTGGCCGCGGCGGTGGCAGTCTCCGTGCCCTTCCTGCTCGATGACGCCTGTGAGTCCATTTCCAGTGGCTTCTCCCTGCTCTACCACAAGGTGCTGTTGCGCCGACTCAAGCAGTCGATGGTGGAGAAGTTCGGCAGCCTGCCAGCTGACCAGATTCCCTTCGACTACGGGGCGCTGAAACGCGTAGGCGATCTGCGGAGCTTCGATGATCTCGTCACGGCACCCATGCACGGATTCGGCACTGCCGAGCACTACTACGCCGTGAGTAGCTGCCGACAGTACCTATTGGGCATCGACACCCCTACCCTGATCCTGCACGCCGCGGACGACCCGTTTCAGAGTCCAGCCGGCATCCCCACTCCCTCTGAGCTCGCATCCCCTGTGGAGCTAGAACTGTCCGCCCACGGCGGCCACGTGGGGTTCCTGCAAGGGACGAGTGGCGGTCTGACTTGGAAATCCTGGCTAACGCCGCGGATCACCGCTTATCTGAGGGCTCAGGCGAGAGGCCAGGGTTCGGCCACTTGAGAGAATGGTATTCGGGTGGCGCGCGAACGCCGCCACCGCCTCTTACGTTTGCGGCGTAGCGCTACCCGCTACGCCGCAAGACTCGTCGGTGTGAGCCTACTCGCTGTCGAGATCGCGCATGCTCAGACGGATACGCCCCTGGCGGTCCACCTCCAGCACCTTCACGCGAACGGTCTCACCGCTCTTCAGCTTGTCGCTGACGCGTTCCACACGCTCGTCGGAGATCTGCGAGATGTGCACGAGGCCATCCTTGCCGGGCAGGATCGTCACGAAAGCGCCGAAGTCCATCAGGCGCGCCACCGTGCCCTCGTAGATCTTGCCGACCTCCACCTCTGCGGTGATCTGCTTGATGCGACGCTGCGCTTCCTTACCGGATGCACCGTCCACGGAGGCGATCTTCACCGAGCCGTCGTTCTCGATATCGATCTGCGTGCCGGTCTCTTCGGTGATGGCGCGGATAACCGCACCGCCCTTACCGATCACATCGCGGATCTTCTCGGGATCGATCTTGAAGGTGAGGATGGTGGGCGCCCACTCGGACATCTCCTCGCGAGCGGTCGGGATGACCTTGTTCATCTCGCCGAGGATGTGCAGGCGTGCATCGCGCGCCTGGCCGAGGGCGGTCTCCATGATCTCCGCGGTGATGCCGTCGATCTTGATGTCCATCTGCAGAGCGGTCACACCGCCCTCCGTACCGGCCACCTTGAAGTCCATGTCGCCGAGGTGATCCTCGTCACCGAGGATGTCGGTGAGCACCTGGTAGCGATCGCCTTCCTTGATGAGACCCATGGCGATACCGGCCACCGGAGCCTTGATCGGCACACCCGCGTCCATCAGCGCCAGAGAGGAACCACACACGCTCGCCATGGAGCTGGAGCCGTTGGACTCGGTGATCTCCGACACCACACGGATGACGTAGGGGAACCCCTCCATCTCCGGCAGCACGGCCTGGATGCCGCGGCGGGCAAGCTTGCCGTGGCCGATCTCGCGCCGCTTCGGGCCCGACATGAAGCCGGTCTCACCCACGCAGAACGGTGGGAAGTTGTAGTGAAGCATGAAGGGCTCTTTGCGCTCGCCCTCCAAGGCGTCGATGATCTGTGCATCGCGGCCCGTGCCCAAGGTAGTGGTCACGATGGCCTGGGTTTCGCCGCGGGTGAAGAGTGCCGAGCCGTGCGTACGGGGCAGCACACCCACGCGCACGTCGATAGGACGCACGGTGGCGGTGTCACGGCCGTCGATGCGAGGCTGACCATCGAGGATGCGATCGCGAACGGTACGCTTCTCCAGGCTGGCGAAGCGGTCGCCGATCGTATTGGCGCTCCACTCGTTGCCTTCCTCAGCCGTTAGCTTCTCAACCAAGGCTGCCTTGATCTCTCCCAGACGATCCTTGCGCTGCCCCTTCTCGGCGATCTGGTAAGCGGCGATGATCTCGCTGCTGGCCTCTTCGCGAATACGCTGGTCGAGAGCCTCGTCCGTCGTCGGCGGATTCCACTCCATCGCCGGCTTAGCTGCCTCGGCTGCTAACTCGTTGATGGCGTTGATCGCCACCTGCATCTGCTCGTGCCCGAAGGTGACGGCGCCGAGCATCACAGCCTCGGAGAGGCAGTTGGCCTCGGACTCCACCATCAGCACGGCGTTGGAGGTGCCGGCGACGACTAGATCGAGGTCCGACTCGGCCAGCTTGGGTGCGGTCGGATTTACCATGTACTCGCCGTTGTGGTAGCCCACACGAGCGGCACCGATAGGCCCCTGGAACGGCAGACCAGACAGGGACAACGCCGCGGAGGCGCCGATCAATGCCGGGATGTCCGGGTCGACCTCAGGATTCATCGAGACCACCGTCGCGATCACCTGAACGTCGTTGAAGAAGCCCTTGGGACACAGCGGTCGGATCGGGCGATCGATCAAGCGACTGGTCAAGGTCTCCTTCTCCGTGGGACGCCCCTCACGCTTGAAGAAGCCCCCAGGGATGCGGCCAGCTGCGTAAGTCTTCTCCACGTAGTTGACGGTCAACGGGAAGAAATCGCGGGTCTCGCCCCTGTTGGAGCCGACGGCGGTGACCAGCACCACGGTGTCGGACATGCTCACGAGCACTGCGCCGTGAGCCTGACGAGCGATGACGCCCGTCTCGAGGGTGACCGTGTGATCACCGTACTGGAAGGATTTGGTTACTGCTTGGAACACGCTCTGTTACCTGTGCTCTGTAATGTGCCGCCGGGGCGATAGGAGATGTCGGCCGCGGCCCGGGCCCGGGCCGCCCCCCCCAGGCCGGCGACGGAAGACGCGATGATGCTAGCGACGCAAACCGAGCCGCTGAATGAGGCTCTGGTAACGAGAGGGATCTGTGCGCTTCAGGTAGTCCAGCAGCTTGCGGCGCTGGTTGACCATCCGCAGCAAGCCACGCCGGCTGTGGTGGTCTTTCTTGTGCTCGCCGAAATGGCCGGTAAGGCCCTCGATACGCGCCGACAGGAGGGCAACTTGCACCTCGGCGGATCCGGTATCGCCGGCGCCGCGGCCGTACTCACTGATGATTTGCGCTTTCTGATCTGGACTGAGTGACATCGCTCTTTGCTCTTTCCTGATTAACCCTTTATTTCGGGCGCAGAGTCTACCATGTGACAGTGCGGTTAAGGACGTCCGCGGACACTGAGCGTCACGCTCGTTTCCGAGGCTCCCAACCCCTGACTCCTGTCGGCTGGAGACGCCCGCGAGGCCCGTCTCAAAACAACCGTTTGGGCGCTACGCGCCCGTCTTCCGTAATCCGCCCCATGCCGAGGAAACGTGCGTCCTCGCCATAGAGCCGTACCAAGCCACGAGTCGGGGCCCGCGGCACCTGCACCGCCTGTCCATTTCGCAGGTAGAAGGCCGAATCCGCCGCCAAGCGCACGGAAGGCCAGTGCGAAATGGCGCTGTCGACGGGCAGCAGCTGCTCGTCGAGCGCCTCCAACCCGCCCTCCGCCATCAGCCCCTCCAGAGCCTCTAGCGTGAGCAGCGGCCCATCGCCGAGGTAAGGCCCGACCTGCAGGCGGCGCAGCGCGATCACGTGGGCACACGTGCCAAGCGCCGCCGCCACGTCCTCAACCAAGGTCCGCACGTAGGTGCCCTTCGAGCAGTGCACCTCCAACTCGATGGTCTCGTCCGCCAGGGCGAGCAGAGTGAGTTCGTGCAGATGGATGTCTCGAGGCTTGCGCTCGACCTCCACCCCCTGGCGCGCCAACTCGTAGAGGCGTCGCCCCTCGTGCTTCACCGCCGAGTACATCGGCGGCAGCTGTTGGGAGGCGCCCAAGAACCCGTCGAGTACCCGACGCAAGTCTGCCTCGTGCAGCGCCGGCACCGGCCGCTGCTCGATCACCTCGCCGTCGGCATCCGCCGTGTCCGTACGCACCCCAAGCTGAGCACGCACGCGGTACCGCTTATCTGCATCCAGCAGGAAGGCCGACACCTTCGTGGCCTGGCCCAGGCAAATCGGCAACATGCCACTCGCCAGGGGATCGAGACTCCCAGTGTGTCCTGCCTTGCGCGCCTGGTAGAGGCGCTTGACCTTCTGCAGGGCTCGGTTGGACGTGTCGCCCACCGGCTTATCCAGCAAGACCACCCCATCGATGGCCCGCCCCTTCTGTCGCCGCCGTTGCCCCATCGCTAGCCGTCCTCAGGCGGTGCCTTGTCACCGTCGCCCTTCAGGGAGCGAAAGATGTCGTCCATCCGCGCGGCCTGCTCGCTAGTGGGGTCGTAGACGAAATCGAGCTGCGGCACCGTTCGCGCCGTGATGCGCTCGCCGAGGCGACTGCGCAGATAGCCGCTGGCACTTCGCAACGCAAGCGTCGTGTCCTCGCGGTCTGCTGACGGATCGAGCAGGCTGAAGAACACCCGTGCGTGGCTGAGGTCGCGACTGACCTCCACATCCGTCAGCGTGACAAACCCCACTCGGGGGTCACGGACGTCTTCGCGCAGCAGCTGCGCGAGTTCGCGAAGCACCTGCTGAGAGACCCGTTGGCTGCGTTGGAAATCCCTCGCCATCACACGCCACCGCTACCGGCAGCGACCTACGTCGAGCGCGCCCCGGCGAAGCTGCTGCAGGGCCGGCACCAGGGGCAGCATCACGCCGCTCATATGGTCGCCGCCACCTCACGTCGCTCGTAGCACTCGATCTGATCGCCTTCGCGGACGTTGTTGTAGTTACGCACGCCGATACCGCATTCGGTACCCGCACGCACCTCCGGCACATCGTCCTTGAAGCGGCGCAGCGACTCGAGCTCGCCCTCGTAGATCACCACGTTGTCGCGCAGCACGCGGATCGGCAGATTTCTCTTCACAACGCCTTCGATGATCATGCAACCGGCGATGTCGCCGAACTTCGGCGAGCGGAACACCTGGCGCACCTCGGCCAGACCGATCTGCTCCTCCACGATCTCAGGCTCCAGCACGCCGCTCATGGCGCGCTTGATCTCGTCGATCGCCTCGTAGATCACGCTGTGGTACTGCAGCTCCACCCCGTGCTCCTTCACTGCGGTACGCGCCGCGCTGTCGGCACGCACGTTGAAGCCGATCATGATCGCCTGCGAGGTCACCGCAAGGTTGACGTCGCCCTCGTTGATACCACCCACGCCGTGGGAGACGACCTTGACCTGCACCTTCTCGGTCGACAGCTTGGTCAGGGCGTCGTGCAGTGCTTCGCTACTGCCCTGCACGTCGGCCTTCACGAGGATATTGAGGATCTTCGCTTCGTCGCCGTCGGCGCCGATGCTCGCGATGAGTGCCTCGCGTGCGCTCGCCTGCTTGCTTGCCAACTTCGCATCACGCGCCTTGGAGCGACGCAGCTCTGCCAGTTCGCGTGCCTTGCGGTCATCTTCCAGGGTCACGAAGTCATCGCCAGCGTTAGGCGTACCGGAGAGGCCTAGCACCACCACGGGGTAGGAGGGGCCAGCCTGCTTCAGGGGCTTGCCTCGCTCGTCGAACATGGCGCGCACGCGGCCGTACTCCTCTCCTGCCAGCAAGGCATCGCCAGCGCGCAGAGTGCCGCGGGAGACGAGCAGCGTCGCCACCGCACCGCGCCCCTTCTCCAGACTCGATTCGAGCACCACACCGCTCGCCGAGCCTTCGGCGACGGCGCTCAGCTCCATCACCTCCGCCTGCAAGGTCAGGGACTCGAGCAGGTCCTCGATGCCGTCACCGGTCTTCGCCGAGACGTTCACGAAGATCGTCTCGCCTCCCCACTCCTCCGGGATCACCTCGTGCTTGGTCAGCTCCTGACGCACGCGATCGGGATCCGCATCGGGCTTATCGGTCTTGTTCACTGCGACCAGCAGCGGCACGCCAGCGGCGCGGGCGTGCTGGATCGCCTCCGCGGTCTGCGGCATGACACCGTCGTCCGCCGCGACCACCAGCACCACGATATCGGTCACCTGCGCGCCGCGCGCACGCATCGCGGTAAACGCGGCGTGGCCCGGGGTATCCAGGAACGTAATTACCCCACGAGGGGTCTCTACGTGATAAGCACCGATGTGCTGGGTGATGCCACCGGCCTCGCCGGCGGTCACCCGCGTGCGGCGGATGTAGTCGAGCAGCGAGGTCTTGCCGTGGTCGACGTGGCCCATGATGGTGACGACCGGCGGCCGGTTCTGGGTTTCGCCACCCTGCGCCTGCACTTGTTCGAAGATGGTCTCCTCAAGCGCCTCTTCCTTGAGCGGCTTGGCGGTATGCCCCATCTCTTCCACCACCAGCGTGGCGGTGTCCTGATCGAGGGACTGGTTGATGGTGGCCATCACGCCCATGCCCATCAGCTGCTTGATGACTTCCGGCGCCTTCACGGCCATGCGCTGAGCGAGTTCGCCCACCGCGATGGTCTCGGGGATCTCCACCTCGCGCACCACGGGAGCCGTCGGCTTCTCAAAGCCGTGCGACGTGGTGACGGTCACGGCACCCCGACGGCGACCCTTGTCGCGCCCCTTGCGCCGCCCCCCCTTACCGGAGGCCACGTGGAGCTCTTCGCGCTTGCCACCGCGCTGTCCACCGCGGCCACCAGAGTCCTTGCCGCGGCCGCGGCCAGCCCCTGCCGACTGGCCTGCGCCTGCGCCTGCGCCTGCTGGGCGTGGCGTGGGCGCCGGGCGTGGCGTGGGCGCCGGGCGAGGCGCTTCGGCAGCCGCCGGGCGCTGACGGCCTTCTTCGCGCTGGCGCTTCTCTTCCTGCTCGCGGCGCTCCTGCTCGAGGCGTTGTTCCTTCTCGAGTTCGCGCTTCTCTTCCTGCTCGCGGCGGAGGGCTGCTTCCTCCTCCTGCTTACGGGCTTCGGCCTCCGCGGCCGCTTCGGCCTGGCGGCGAGCTTCCTCCTCCGCCTGGCGCTCGGCCTCGGCCGCGTCCGCCTGACGCTGGGCCTCAGCCTCCTCCGCCTGGCGACGGGCCTCTTCGACCTGGCGCTCCTTCTCGAGCTTCTCTTCCTCGGCGGCCTTCAGCACGCCCTTGTTCACGTAGGTGCGACGCTTCTTCGTCTCCACCTGCACGGTGCGCGCCCGCCCGCCCTGGCCACTGCCAGCGACACGCAGGGTCTGGCGCTCCTTGCGGTTCACCGTGATCTTCTTGGGCGCCGCCAAAGGATTGGCGTCACCATGCTTCCGCTGCAGGTGATTGAGCAGCAGCTGCTTATCCTCGTCGTTGATCGTCGCCGACTCAGAGTCCACCTCCACACCTGCCTCATGCAGCTGTGACAACAACCGGTCAACAGGTGTCTTCAGTGTCTCGGCAAACTGACTAACGGTTACTTCCGCCATTGCAACTCCAGCGCTTCGGCTTTATGCCTGGTTGGTCTCTTCGGACTCGAACCAGTGAGCACGTGCCTTCATGATCAGTTCGGCGGCCTGGTCGGCCTCCAGATCGGGCACGTCCTCGAGATCATCAGTGGCCTGCTCGGCCAGGTCCTCTCGGCTCACGATGCCGCGTGCAGCGAGTCGAGTAGCAAGTTCAGGGGTCATCCCATCCAGATCGAGCAAGTCCTGCTCGGGCTGGCGTGATTCGATCACCTCTTCGCGTGCGATGGCCTGCGTGAGCAGCACATCGCGTGCGCGGTTGCGCAGCTCATCCACAACCGCTTCGTCAAACTCGTCGATGCTGAGCAGCTCCGAGGTGGGCACGTAGGCGACCTCTTCGATGCTCGAGAAGCCCTCCTGAACCAGGATCGTGGCCACCTCGTCGTCCACGTCCAGGGACTTGGCGAACATCTCCGCGTGGCCGCGCGCCTCGTCCTCAGACTTCTGCTCGGCGGCTTCGGCCGTCATCACGTTGAGCTCCCAACCGGAAAGCTCACTCGCGAGGCGGATGTTCTGACCGCCACGACCGATCGCCTGGGAGAGCTTCTCCTCCTCAACGGCCACGTCCATGCTGTGGTTGTCTTCATCAACGACAATGGACAGCACATCTGCGGGCGACATGGCGTTGACCACGAACTGGGCCGGATTCTCATCGTGGAGGATGATGTCCACGCGCTCGCCAGCCAGCTCGTTGGAGACTGCCTGCACGCGAGAACCACGCATGCCAACGCAGGCACCGACAGGATCGATGCGAGGATCATGGCTACGCACGGCGATCTTCGCGCGAAGCCCGGGGTCTCGCGCCGCGGCGACGATATCGATCAGGCCCTGCCCCACTTCGGGTACTTCGACCTTGAACAGTTCGATCAGGAACTCCGGCGCCGTGCGGGTGAGGAAAAGCTGAGGTCCGCGGGGCTCAGAGCGTACCTCGCGAAGAAAGCCCTTCACCCGGTCCTGGGAGCGAATCGGCTCGCGCGGAATCATGAATTCGCGCGGGATGAACGCCTCGGCGTTACCCCCGAGATCCACGTACACACCGGTGCGGTCGACGCGCTTCACCGTGCCGCTGATCAGCTCGCCGACGCGATCCTGGTACTCTTCGACCACCTGGGCGCGCTCGGCTTCACGCACGCGCTGCACGATCACCTGCTTGGCGGTCTGGGCAGCGATACGACCGAACTCAACGGATTCGATCGGCTCCTCGACATAGCCACCGGGTTCGATGTCGGCGTCGTAGTCGCGGGCGTCATCCAGGCGCAGCTCGCGCTCCGGGAACTCGAGTTCGTCGGATTCGTCGGCGAACACCTTCCAGCGGCGGAAGGTGTCGTAGTCACCGGACTTGCGATCGATGGCGACACGCACATCGATATCCTCACCGTGGAGCTTGCGCGTGGCCGAGGCCAGCGCCGCTTCTATCGCCTCGAAGATAATCTCCCGATCGACACCCTTCTCGTTCGAGACGGCATCGACGACCAGCAGGATTTCTTTGTTCAGCATGGGCGAGATCTCACTTCGTCCTGGGCGCTACGTGGGCGCGTTCGACATCCGCCAGTGGCAGGCGGAAAGTTTCGTGGTCTACATCGAGCGCGATGGTCTCCCCATCAGCGCCCTCGACAATTCCGGTAAATCGACGGCGACCCTCGAGCCCAATCCCGAGCTCTACCCGCACGCGCTCGCCGATGGCACGCTGAAAATGCGAGAGCGTGCGCAGCGGGCGCTTCTCACCCGGCGAGGACACTTCGAGGTCGTACGCCTCGGTGATCGGATCTTCGACATCCAGGGTGGCGCTCACGTGGCGGCTCACGTCCCCGCAGTCATCGACGGTGATCCCGTCGGGCTTGTCGATATAGAGGCGCAGCGTGTTACGAGACCCGACCTGGGTGTACTCGACGTCGAGCAGCTCGAAGCCGATGCTCTCGACAGCGGGTTCCAGAAGTTGTAACAATCGGTCTCGCATTCGTCTCCGCCGCGTTCACCCAGCGGCCGGGAGCGCGCTCACGGCGCCCGTAGAAAAAACAAAAAGGGCCCCTGAGGGGCCCTTCTTTCCAAAAAGAGTCCTGCGTACACACCCGTTTTCTAGGGGTACGCCTACCAGCCAGCTGCACGTACGGGCCGATGGGAGGAAGTCAGCGCTCCTCCGACAGCCGCGTATGATAGCGGCGACCCCAGAAAAGCACAAATCGGCAAGGGAGTTTTTTGGCCTTGTTGATTAGGCCGGTGCCGACGGCCTGGAATGCCTCTAGGCCAGGGCCAGGAGGCTCAGTCGAATCGGCGAGCACCGCGTCGGCGACAGGCGGTCGCTCGCCGTCGGCAAGGCTGGGGCCCCGGCCGGGAATTTGCCGTGGCGCACCGTGAGCTCGGTGGGCGCCGCCTTCTGATCCCGCAAGGCCAACGCTACCCGATGGGTAGCACCATGCTCGAGGAGTGCAAAGCGCCAGCCCATCGGTTCATCGCCAGCCGCCGACCAGGTCTGGAAGTCGATCCGGCCAGGCGTATCGAGCTCGAAGGCGAAGCTGTCCAAGGGCAGAGCAAGCCCCATCCCTCGCGCCTTGATGTACGACTCTTTTAGCGTCCACAGCTCAATGAAGCGATCGCGATGGGCCGGCGCCCCCCCCAGCGCGCGCAGGGCATCAGCCTCCGAGGGCGCGAAGAACCGATCGGCCATCTTCAGGTGGGGGCCGTCGCGTTCCAGGGGCTCGACGTCCACCCCGACCTCTTGGGAGCAGGCGACGGCGAGTACTACCAACCCCCGAGTGTGGGAGAGATTGAAGTACAGCGGCGCCCCACCCTGCGGCTGCTGCTCGTCGACGATGAATGGCCGGCCATGGTCGTTCAGTTGGAAGCGCCAGGCGCTTTCGTGGCGCTCAGGTACGTAGCGGGAAAGAACACTTCGCAGCAGCCCCCGTGCCAGCAGATAGCGCTCGCGATCGTGCGCAAAGCGAAACCTCAGCCAGCGCTCGCGTTCGTCACCGCTCAGCCAGCCCGCGTATCGTCCTGCACCGTGCGGGCCTGGCCGTGAAGGGTCGGCTTGGGCGAGCCACAGGTGCACCTCCCCGGAGCTCGGCGGCGCGATGGGGCCGTCTGGCGTCGGGCGCCGGCTCATGGCGCTTCGTACACGCAGAGCAGCTCCCGCGCACAGATGCGCGTCTCCGACGGCCCACCGAGTGCGTTGTTGATGTAGCGGCGGCCGTCGAGATAAATGTCTCGGTTCACGTGGCTGTGACCATACACATGCACGCTCGAGCCGAGCGCCCGCACCTGCTGGTCCAGACGATCGCTGCCGAGCACGGGGTAGAGCATACGAAAGCGCTCGGGGATGTAGGACGGCATGACGTCGATGCGGGGAAGGAAGTGGGAGAAGCTCACCACGGTCGGCGCACCCTGCACGGCCACCATGGCCTGCACTGCCGTTTGGTTCAGATCCAAAAAGTGCGTCGTCACCTCGGCGTCGCTCCGTCCCTCCCAGCGGCACGCGCGGAAGTCCATCCACTGGCGCTTCAAGATGGTGGACGGCGCACCGAAGCTATCGTCGTACCAACCGAACAGGGGCACGACCACCAGCCCGGGATACTGGCATGGCGTGTGGTGCACACCGTGCTCCCGGGCGATCCGCAACACGCTCTCGAACTTCTCCAGAGAATTGCGATGACCGCAGCGACGTACCCACAGATCGTGATTGCCAGGCACGTAATGCACCGCCCGGAAGCGCCGGGTAACGGCGGCGAACGTCTCACCCAGTCGTGCGGGGACATCGCTCACGTCGCCCGCGAGGATCAGCAGGTCATCGACGTAGTCCAACGTAGATAGGCCATCGACCCACTCGGCGTTGCCGGGGTAGTCCACGTGCACATCGGAGATGGCGAAGACCCTCACGTCAGTGGCGCGAGAGGGTTGGCGGCTTTGAAGACGAGGGAGCCTCGAGATGCGAGGAACGCTGACGGGGCGTTTGGAGTGTCACCGGTCCGTGACGTGGAGCAGCAGCCGGAAGTTGGTAGCGGGGGCAGGATTTGAACCTGCGACCTTCGGGTTATGAGCCCGACGAGCTGCCAGACTGCTCCACCCCGCACCAGAGCCGACAAGTATAGCCGCCCCTTACCGGGGCTTCAAGCCGCACCCGCGATGACCGCCACACACAACGCCAGTAGCGGCGCCGGGAAGAACCCCAGGAGCAGCACCGCAAGTCCGTTCGCGCTGAGCACGACTCGCGCGGTGGCGTCCTGCATGAGCGTCTGCTCCTGCTCGCTGCTGTCGAAGTACATCAGCTTGATCACGCGGATGTAGTAGAAGGCGCCGATCACGGACATCAGGATCGCAAAGACCGCAAGCCAGGTTTGGCCGGCATCGAGCGTCGACTGGATGATGGCAACCTTGGCGTGGAAGCCCAAGAACGGCGGTAGCCCCGCCATGCTGAACATCATCACCAGCATGATGCCGGCGAACCAGCGGCTGCGCTCGTTCAGCCCAGCAAGGTCGGTCAGCTCATCCGCCTCGAAGCCGGCCCGCGTGAGCAGGATGATCACGCCGAAGGCCCCGGCCGCCATCAGCACGTACACGATGGTGTACAGCAGGGCCGCCGCGTTGCCCATCGGCGTGCCGTTGGAGAGGCCGAGGAGGATGAACCCAACGTGCGAGATCGCCGAGTAAGCCAGCAGGCGCTTCACGTTGGTCTGGGCGATCGCCACGATGTTACCCACGGCAAGCGACAGCATCGTCACGACCACCAACATGCCTTGCCAGTCGGCATGGTGCCCGGCGAGCCCATCCTGCAACAGGCGCAGGGCCAACGCGAGGGCGCCGATCTTGGAGACCGTCGCCACGTACATGGTCACGGAGGTGGGAGCCCCGTGGTAGACGTCGGGCAACCACATGTGGAACGGCACGCCGCCCAACTTGAAGGCGACGCCGACCACCATGAACGCGATACCCACGACCAGCACCAGGGAAGCACCTTGGTCCAGATCAGCCGACGCGGCGGCCACCTCGCCCAGCGACAGTGCGCCGGTGACTCCGTAGACCAACGAAAAGCCGTACAGCAAAGCCCCGGAGGCGATCGCACCGAGCACGAAGTACTTCATAGCCGACTCGGCCGATACCGCGGACTTACGATCGAAGGCGACCAGGGCGTAGAGCGACAAGGACAGTAGCTCCAAGCCTAGGTAAAGCGTTAGGAAGCTGTAGGCCGATGACAGCACGAAGATGCCGAGCAGCCCGAACAGGGACAGAATCCAGTACTCGCCCTTCTCGATCCCGCGGTCCGCCACGTAGCGTCGCGAGTAGACGAAGACGATCGCCGCCGTCACCGTGGCCACAATCTTCAGGAGACTCGCCAGTGGATCGGCCACGAAGTGTCCGCTCAGGGTGACCAGCGACTCCTGCGGCCAGGTCTGGATCAGTAGCACGAGCAGCACCAACAGCGCGCCGATGCTGAGCGGCGCCGTCAGCCGACGGCCGCTCTCGCCCGCGAAGGCGTCGAACAGGAGCACCGTGCATGCCAACGTGAGCAATGCGATCTCGCCGATCGCGGGCGCCAGGCCAGCCCAACCTTCGATCACAGCCCCGCCTCCAGAGTTTCCAACTTGCTCGTGGTCGCCTGCTCGAGCAGGTTGTCCACACTGACATGCATCACGTCGACCAAGGGATCGGGCCAGACGCCGAGCGCCAACACGGCCAGCGCCAACACCAAGAGCATGGCGAACTCACGCCGGTTGACGTCCTGCAACTGCGCCACGTTGTCGTTGGCCACTTCCCCGAACACCACGCGCTTCACCAACCACAGGGTGTAGGCGGCGCCGAGAATGAGCGTCGTCGCTGCGAGCACGGCAAACCAGACGTTCGCCTTGTAGGTGCCTAGCACCACCATGAACTCGCCGACGAAGCCTGACGTTCCTGGCAGCCCTGCGTTGGCCAGGGCGAAGAGCACCATCAGCGCCGCAAACTTCGGCATGGTGTTGGCCACGCCACCGTAGGCGCTGATCTCGCGGCTGTGGACACGGTCATAGAGTACGCCCACGCAGAGGAACAACGCCCCCGAGATCAGGCCGTGGGACACCATCTGCACCATGCCGCCCTCGATGCCCAGCGCCGCGCCCTGCAACGCGCCCGTCGAGCGCAGCACCGCGAAGGGGATGAAGAACCCGAGGGTGACGAAGCCCATGTGGGCGATCGATGAGTAGGCGATCAGCTTCTTCATATCCTGCTGCGCCAGCGCGACGAAGCCGATGTACACCACCGCCACCAGGGACAGGGCGATCAGCAGCATGTCGAGTTCGTTGGCCGCGTCCGGCGTCACCGGCAAGCTGAACCGCAGGAAGCCGTAGCCCCCGACCTTCAGCATCAGGGCCGCCAGGATCACCGATCCGCCGGTCGGTGCCTCCACGTGCGCATCCGGTAGCCACGTATGCACGGGCCACATCGGCACCTTCACGGCGAAGGCCGCCAGGAAGGCGAGGAAGATGAAGCGTTGCTCGTTGACACCCAAGGGCGTGGCGTAGAAATCCGCCAACTCGTAGCTGCCGCTCTTCAGGTAGAGGTAGATCACCGCCACCAGCATCAACACCGAGCCGAGGAACGTGTAGAGGAAGAACTTGATCGTCGCGTAGATCCGACGCGGGCCGCCCCACACCCCGATGATCAAGAACATCGGGATCAGCATGGCCTCCCAGAACACGTAGAACAGGAGGCCGTCGATGGCCGCGAAGACCCCGACCATCACCCCTTCGAGGATCAGGAACGAACCGATGTACTGACCGACGCGATGCTGAATCACCTCCCACCCAGCGATCACCACCAGCACCGTCGTGAAGGTGGTCAGGATGATCAAGGGCATCGAGATGCCGTCGACGCCGAGGTGGTAGGTGGCGTTGAGCAGCGGAATCCACGGCAGCTGCTCTTCGAACTGCATTGCCGCCGTGGTGCTGTCGAAGCCGGTCCAGAGCGGGATGCTGGCGACGAAGGTGAGAATCGACACGCCCAAGCCGATCTTACGCGCCAGCGCGTTGTTGTTCTCGCCTGTGGCGATCGCCAGCACGCCGCCGATCATCGGCAGCCAGATGAGAAGACTGAGTAGCGGTAGGTCCGCAAACATCGCTGGTCAATTCCCTTCCGTCAGCAGCCAACCGAGCATGGCGGCGAGGCCGATGATCATGGCGAACGCGTAGTGGTACAGATAGCCGCTCTGCATACGCCGCGCGACCCCCGAGAACCAGCCCACCGTGTTCGCCGTGCCGTTCACGATGGCGCCATCGATCACGCTCACATCGCCCACCTTCCAAAGTCCGCGGCTCAACAGGCGCGTACCCGCGGCGAGGCCACGCTCGTACACGGTGTCGAAGTGATACTTGTTGACCAGCAGCGAGTTCACCGGCGACAGGCGCTGGGCGAGGGCCGTCGCCAACTGCGGCTTGTGCAGGAACAGGTACCAGGCCAGGCCCACCCCCGCGATCGTCAGATACAGCGGCGGGTGCTTAACGGCGGCCAGGGCGAAGGGCACGGCGCCCTTGAAGTGATCGCCCACGTGATGCAGCACATCGTGGTGGTGATCCACCGTGATGACGCCATCGAAGAAGTGGTCGAACAGGAAGGGCTCGATCGCGATGCCCCCCAACACGACCGACGGGATCGCCAACAGCACTAGCGGCACGGTCACCACCCACGGCGACTCGTGCAGATGCGATTTCGTCTCCGCGTCCATGCGCTCCTCACCGTGGAACACCATGAAGAACATGCGGAAGGTGTAGAGCGCGGTGAAGAACACCCCTAGCAACACGGCCCAGTACGCGTAGCCAGCCCCAGGCAGCTCGGAGGCGTGTACCGCCTCGATGATCACGTCTTTCGAGTAGAAGCCTGAGAAGAACGGTGCCCCGATCAAGGCCAGGGAGCCCAGCAAGGACGTCCAATAGGTGATCGGCATGTACTTGCGCAGGCCGCCCATCTCGCGCATGTCCTGCTTGTGATGCATGGCGATGATGACCGAGCCGGCGGCAAGGAAGAGCAGCGCCTTGAAGAATGCGTGGGTCACCAGGTGGAACACGCCCGCCGCGTAGGCCGACACGCCCAAGGCCACCACCATGTAGCCGAGCTGGGACAGGGTCGAGTACGCCACCACGCGCTTGATGTCGTTCTGCACCACCCCGAGCAGCCCCATGAAGAAGGCAGTCGTCGCACCGATCACGAGCACCGTGTTGAGCGCGGTGGTGGACAGCTCGAAGAGCGGCGACATGCGCGCCACCATGAAGATGCCGGCCGTCACCATAGTGGCCGCGTGGATCAGGGCGGAGATCGGTGTCGGGCCTTCCATGGAATCGGGCAGCCACACGTGCAAAGGCACCTGGGCGGACTTACCCATGGCGCCGACGAACAGCAGCAGGCAGATCACGGTCATCGCCAAGGGTCCGCCATCGCCGCCAAAGTGCAGATCCTTGGCGCCGGGCGCTGCCTCGAACACGGTGGCGTAATCCACGCTGCCGAACACGTGCACCACGGCCGCGATACCGAGCAGGAAGCCGAAGTCCCCCACGCGGTTGACCAGGAACGCCTTCAGGTTGGCGTGGATGGCGGTCGGCTTCTTGAACCAGAATCCGATCAACAGATAGGACGCGACGCCCACCGCTTCCCAGCCGAAGAACAGCTGCATGAAGTTGTTCGCCATCACCAGCATCAGCATGGCGAAGGTGAACAAGCTGATGTAGCTGAAGAAGCGCTGGTAGCCCGGGTCCTCCTTCATGTAGCCGATCGTGTATACGTGCACCATTAGCGAGACGAAGGTCACCACGCACATCATGGTGGCCGTCAGGCGGTCGATCAGGAAGCCGACGTCGAAGCGGATGCCGTCACTGGCCATCCAGGTGTAGACGGGGCCGTTGAAAACCACGCCGTCGAGGGCCTGGCGCAGCACCACTAGCGACAGCACGAAGGAGATCGCCACGCCAGCGATGGTCACCAGGTGTGCACCCTGACGCCCGATCTGCTTGCCGCCAAGACCGGCGATCAGCGCACCGACAAGCGGTGCCAAGGCGATCGTGAGGTAAGTTCCCTGCATGCTGGCCTAGCCTTTCATCGTCGTCAGTTCGCTGACATTGATCGACTTGCGGGTGCGGAACAGCACCACCAGGATCGCCAGCCCGATCGCCGCTTCCGCCGCTGCCACCGTGAGAATGAAGAACACGAAGACCTGCCCCTGCTCATCGCCGAGGTAGCGCGAGAAGGCCACGAAGTTGTAGTTCACCGCGAGCAGCAGCAGCTCCACGCACATCAGGAGCAGGATCACGTTGCGGCGATTGAGGAAGATGCCGGCGACGGCGAGGCTGAACAGGAGCGCTCCCAGCACCAGGTATTCGGGCAGCATGTTCATTGTTTGGGCTCCGCCGGCATGCTCACCAGTCGTACGCGATCCTCGCGGCGGGCCGAGACCTGCTTGACGATGTCCTGCTGCTTCAGGCCCGGGCGCTTGCGCATGGTGAGGACGATCGCCGCGATGATCGCCACCAGCAGAATCACGGCCGCGATCTCGAAGGGATAGAAGTGCTCCGTGTAGAGCACGGCGCCGAGCTCCTGCGTGTTGCTGGTGCCCGACTCGCGCGGCGCGGCGGCGAATTCACCAAGGCTGCCCGTGCGATTGGCCCAGATCACGTAGCCGAGTTCCACCACCACGATCAGGCCCGTGAGGATGCCGATCGGGCCGTAGCGCACCGCGTCCTTGCGCACTTTCTCGACGTTGACGTCGAGCATCATCACCACGAACAGGAACAGCACCATGACCGCGCCGACGTAGACCAGCACGAGCACGATGGCGAGGAACTCTGCATCGGCCAGCAGCCACAATACCGAGGACTGCACGAACGTGAGCACCAGCAGCAACGCGGAGTGCACCGGGTTGCGCGAGCTGATCACGCCAATGGCCGAGGCCAGGACGCCGGCAGCGAACAGGTAAAAGAGGATGGTTTGGAACACGTAAGGTCCTCGTTCGCCTAGCGGTAGGCCGCGTCGGCGGCCTTGTCGGCGTTGATCATGTCCTCGTAGCGATCACCCACGGCGAGCAGCTTGTCCTTGGTCATGATGTTCTCGCCGCGCGCTTCCATGTGGTACTCGTGGATGCGCGTCTCGACGATGGCATCGACCGGACAGGCCTCCTCGCAGAAGCCGCAGTAGATGCACTTGAACAGGTCGATGTCGTAGCGCGTGGTGCGGCGGGTGCCGTCGTCGCGCATGTCTGACTCGATAGTGATCGCAAGCGCCGGGCACACCGCCTCGCAGAGCTTGCAGGCGATGCACCGCTCCTCCCCGTTGGGGTAGCGGCGCTGGGCGTGCAGGCCACGAAAGCGCGGTGACTGTGGCGTCTTCTCCTCCGGGTAATGCAACGTCACGCCCTTGCTCGTGAACTGCCGGAAGGTGACCGACATGCCCTTGAGCAGTTCGGTCAGGAAGAAGGTCTTGGTGACGGTGCCCAGGCCCATCAGCGATCTCCTCGCAAAGTGGTGAGGTCAGCGCGCATCAGTCGAACCAGGGCGGCACGTCGAAGTACACGGCGATACCCTCGACGGTCAACCACACGATGGTGACGGGAATGAACACCTTCCACCCCAAGCGCATGATCTGGTCGTAGCGATAGCGGGGAAAAGTGGCGCGGAACCACAGGAACAAAAACAGGAATACGGCAGTCTTCAGGGCCATCCAGTGGACGCCGGGGGCGCCGATCAGCGAATCACCCACCACCGGCACCCCCTCGAAGGGCGAGAGCCAGCCACCAAGGAACATGGCTGCGGCCAGGGCCGAGATCAGGATCATGTTCGCGTACTCGGCGAGGAAGAAAATGGCGAAGGCCATGCCCGAGTACTCGACGTGAAAGCCTGCCACGATCTCCGACTCGCCTTCCGCCACATCGAACGGCGCCCGGTTGGTCTCCGCCACGCCCGAGATGAAATAGATCACGAACAGCGGCAGCAACGGCAGCCAGAACCAGTGGAAGATGCTGCCCGACTGGGCCTGCACGATCTCGCCCAGATTGAGGCTGCCGCCGACCATCAGCACGCCCACCAGTGCGAACCCCATGGCGATCTCGTAGGCCACGATCTGCGCGGCCGAGCGCATAGCGCCGAGGAACGCGTACTTCGAGTTGGCGGCCCAGCCGGCCAGGATCACGCCGTACACGCCGAGGGACGTCAGCGCGAGCACGTAGAGCAACCCCGCATCCACATCGGCGAGGGTGAAGCCCGGTGCGAGGGGCATCACCGCCCAGGCCGCGAAGGCCGGAGTAAGGGACAGGATTGGCGCGGAGACGAAGAGAAAGCGGTTGGCGTTAGAAGGAACGACGATTTCCTTCAGCAGCAGCTTGAACACATCCGCGAAGGGCTGAAGCAAGCCACGGAACCCCACCCGCGTCGGCCCCAGTCGCGACTGCATGTGGCCAATGACCTTGCGCTCGGCGTAGGTCAGGTAGGCCACCGACAGGATGAGCGGCACGAGGATGACGCCGATCTTCACCAAGATCAGGACGACGTCGAGTAGTGCGGGCGGTAGCGGCATCGTAGCTCTTTACGTTCTCGTTAACTGTGGTGCGCACGCGGGAGCACGCGGCGACTCAGCGCGCGCATGCCGGCCAACGGCGCCGCGAACTCAGATCGCGACGGGGGCCTTCTGGCCTCCCTCGGCGGTCGACTGCAAGGGCGTCGCGCGGCGAACCAGCGGATCGATGGTGTACATCGGCCATTCGCTGCTGCCGCCTCCGCGCACGACGAACTCGCCGAGCGCCGCGGATTCTACAGCGGATTTACTTCGCGACTCGACTGCCGTGCGTACCTGCTCCGTTACCTGGGAGCACTTGGTGTAGTCGAAGCCCTCAAAGTCGAGCAGCGTGCCGAGCACGCGCAGCACCTTCCAGGCCGGGCGAGACTCCCCAAAGCAGCGCGCCGCCGCGGCCACCGACTGCCAATCGCCACTGGCGTTGACGTAGGTGCCGTCGGTTTCCGCGAAGGTGCCGACCGGCAGAATCACGTCAGCAACCTCGTCCAGCTCGTCGTTGCGGAAAGCGCTCAGGGCCACGACGCACTGCGCCTTGGCGAGCGCGGCCTTGGCCTGCTCCCCGTCCAGGCAATCGTTGCCAGGCTCAACGTTGAGCAGCAGGTAGCCGGCCCGCGGATTCGCCAGCATGGACTGGGCGCCCTGCCCTGACGTCGGCGCCTCGGCGCCACCGACGAGCCCGTGAGGGACCGCCCCGGCCAGGTAGGCACCAGCGCTGTTCGCGCCTTCGGTCAGCTCGCCGTACTCTGCGCCCGTGAGCGTCGCCAGGCCCCGTGCCAAGGCTCGCAGCAGCGCGCCATCCGCATGGCGCTGAACCAGGGCGCCGACCAACACCGCCCGCCGCTCGCCGCCCAGCAGCTGCTGTGCGAGGTGCTTCGCCGCGTCGTCCGCGGTTCCGTGCCGGTCACATACGCTGGCAAGCGCCGCGGGAACGTCGGCACCGGTCGCGGCGGCCGCTGCGCTCACCGCGCGAGCGATCGCCGGCACGAGGCCCGCCGCATCGCCACAGTTCACGTAGGCCGCGATCGGATGGGTGAAGGTGTACTCGTCGGGGTTGATGAAGGAGACGGCGCGTCCGGCCAGGGCCAACTTGCGCAGGCGGTGAGCGAGGATCGGCACCTCGCGGCGCACGTTGCTCCCCACCACCAGCACGGCATCGAGCTGCTCCAACGCGTCGAGGCTCATGCCGATGCCCGGCACATGCACACCCAGTGCGTCGTCGCGAACGTCACCCTGACGCAGGCGGTGATCGATGTTGTTGCTGCCCAGGGCGCGACTCAAGGACTGCAGCAGGTAGAGCTCCTCGAGCGTCGACGACGGTGACGCCAGGGACCCGAGAGCATCGCCCCCGTCGGCCGCGACGGCGCGCAGGCGTTCCGCGGCAAACTCGAGCGCCGTGCTCCAATCCGTGTCGACCCACTCGCCATCGCGGCGAATGCGGGGCTGCTTCAGCCGATCCTCGTGGTAGACCGCGTCGCAGCTGAAGCGGTCGCGGTCGGCGATCCAGGTCTCGTTGATCGCCTCGTTCTCGCGCGGCACCATCCGCAGCAATTCACCGCGGTGCACGTGGCCCCAGAGGTTGCTGCCCAAGCAGTCGTGGGGAGACACCAGCGCGTGCTGGGTCATCTCCCAGGATCGTGCACGGTAGCGGAAGGGCTTGTTGTTCAGGGCACCGACCGGGCACAGGTCGATGATGTTCGCCGAGAGCTCGTGGTCGATGGTCTTCTCGACGAAGGTGCTGATCTCCATGTGCTCGCCGCGCCCCATCGCACCGAGGGTGGGGATGCCGGCGATCTCCTGTCCGAAGCGCACGCAACGCGTGCAGTGGATGCAGCGGGTCATGTCCGTGGAGACCAGGGGCCCCAGGTTCTCATCGTCCACCGATCGCTTCGCCTCGGTGTAGCGCGAGATCCCTCGCCCAAAGCCCATCGCCAGATCCTGCAACTCGCACTCACCGCCCTGATCGCAGATCGGGCAGTCGAGGGGATGGTTGATCAGCAGGAACTCCATCGTCGCCTTCTGGGCAGCGATGGCGCGCGGGGAGCGGGTCCAGATCTTCATGCCCTCGCCGATCGGCGTGGCACAGGCCGGCAGCGGTTTAGGCGCCTTCTCCACCTCCACCAGGCACATGCGGCAGTTGGCCGCGATCGAGAGCTTGTGGTGGTAGCAGAAGCGAGGGACGTAGGTCTCGTGGGCGTCCGTGACCTCGATGATCATCTGGCCCTTGCGTCCCTCGACGGGGACCCCATCGACCTCCAAGTGTACGGTGTTCGGATCGTCGCTCATCTCGTGCCTCAGGCAGCGACGCTGGCGTCTGCCACCAGCGGTCGGCCGTGATCGATGTAATGCTGGAATTCGTGTCGGTAGTGCTTCATGAAGCTCTGCACGGGCCAGGCGGCAGCGTCGCCGAGAGCGCAGATCGTGTGGCCCTCGATCTTGTTCGCCACGTCGACGAGCATGTCCAGGTCTTCCTGCTTGCCGCCGCCGGAGCGAATGCGCTTGATGACCCGGTACATCCAACCCGTGCCCTCGCGGCAGGGCGTGCACTGACCGCAGCTCTCGGCGTAGTAGAAACGCGAGATGCGCTCGAGCACGCGCACCATGCAGGTGGTGTCGTCCATCACCATGATGGCGCCCGTGCCGAGGGCCGATCCCGCGCTTTTCAGAGAGTCGTAATCGAGGTTCAAGGTGATCATCGTGTCACCTGGCACCACGGGCACGGAGGATCCGCCGGGGATCACCGCCTTGAGTTTGCGCCCGCCGAGCACGCCACCGCAGCGCTCCAGCAACTCCGCAAAGGGGGTGCCCATGGGCAGCTCGTAGTTGCCGGGCTTCTCCACGTGACCGGACACGGAGTAGATGGCCGTGCCACCGGCGCCCTTGGGGCCGAGGTTGGCGAACCACTCGGCACCGTTGCGGATGATCGACGGCACCGACGAGAGCGTATAGGTGTTGTTGACCGTGGTCGGCTTGCCGTAAAGGCCGAAGTTGGCCGGGAACGGCGGCTTGAAGCGGGGTCGGCCAGGCTTGCCCTCGAGCGATTCGAGCAGCCCTGTCTCCTCGCCGCAGATGTACGCACCGGCGCCCACGTAGGTGTAGAGATCGAAGTCGACACCGCTACCCTGCACGTCCTCGCCGAGCATGCCGGCCTCGTAGGCCTCCTTCACCGCCGCCTCGAAGCGCGGCACCGGCTCGGCGATGAACTCGCCGCGGATGTAGTTGTAGCCCACCGTCGCGCCCATGGCATAGCCGGCGATGGCCATGCCCTCGACCAAGGCGTGTGGGTTGTAGCGCAGGATGTCCCGATCGTGGCAGGTGCCAGGCTCGCTCTCATCCGAGTTGCACACCACGTACTTCTGGACCGGGGCGTTGCGAGGCATGAAGCTCCACTTGAGCCCCGTCGGGAAGCCGGCACCGCCACGACCGCGAAGGCCGGAGGCCTTGACGATCTCGATCACCTCTTCCGGCGGGATCTTCTCGCGCAGGATCTTCTCCCAGGCCTGGTACCCACCGATCTCGCGGTAGCGCTCCAAGGTCCAGGGCTCATCGACGCCCAGGGAGGCGAAGGCAACGAGGTTAGCGTTCTCAGTAGTCATTCGATGGCATCCAGAATCTGATCCACCTTCTCCGGCGTGAGGTACTCGTGGTAGACGTGATCCACCATCATCATAGGCGCCCCGGTGCAGGCGGCCAGACACTCCTCTTCCGGCTTCAGGTAGAACTTGCCGTCAGGCGTGCTCTCACCGCGCTTGATGCCAAGCTTGCGCTCCAGGTGAGCGGTGATCTCATCGCTCCCGCGCAGCATGCACGACACGTTGTTGCACACGGAGATCGAGATCCGGCCCACCGGCTTGGTCTCGAACATGGAGTAGAACGCGGCCACCTCGTACGCCTGCACGGGGGGCACTCCGATGTAGTCCGCCACCGCGTCCATCAAGGCCGTGGTGAGGAATCCGTCGTTCTGGTGCTGAGCCGCGCGCAGCCCGCCCAGGATTGCCGAGCGCTTACGTTCGGTCGGGAACCGGGTCAGCCAGTGGTCGATTTCCTCGCGCGTGTGGGCTGACAGTTCACCGGCGCCCACTTGCGGTTCCGCACTCATCGGTCGATCTCTCCGAATACGATGTCCTGGGTGCCGATCACGGCCACCACGTCAGACAGCATGTGGCCGGTCACCATCTCGCTCATGGCGGCGATGTGCGGGAAGCCCGCGGCACGCACCTTCACCCGGTAGGGCTTGTTGGCCCCGTCGGAGACGATGTACACGCCGAACTCGCCCTTCGGGTGTTCGACGGCGGCATAGGCCTCCCCTTCCGGCACGCAATAGCCTTCCGTGTACAGCTTGAAGTGGTGAATGAGCGATTCCATGTCGCCCTTCATCTCGCTGCGCTTCGGCGGGGAGATCTTGTGATCGTCCAGCATCACCGGGCCTGGGTTCGCGCGCAGCCACTCGACGCACTGCTTGATGATGCGGTTCGATTGGCGCATCTCCTCCACCCGCACGAGGTAACGGTCGTAGCAATCGCCGTTCACGCCGACGGGGATGTCGAAGTCGACCCGGTCGTACACCTCGTAGGGTTGCTTCTTGCGCAGATCCCACTCGATGCCTGAACCGCGCAACATCGGCCCGGAGAACCCGAGCTGCATGGCACGCTCGGGGGTGACCACGCCGATGTTCACGGTGCGCTGCTTCCAGATGCGGTTGTCCGTCAGCAGTGTTTCGTAGTCGTCGACGCAGCCCGGGAAGCGCGCCGTGAAGTCCTCGATGAAATCGAGCAGGGAGCCGCGGTTCTTGTTCAGCTTGTCCACGTCGGCCTGGCTGCGGTACTCGCTGGCACGGTACTCGGGCATCGTCTCAGGCAGATCGCGGTACACGCCGCCGGGGCGATAGTAGGTGGCGTGCATACGGGTGCCGGAGACGGCCTCGTAGCAATCCATCAGATCTTCGCGCTCGCGGAAGCAGTACAGGAACATCGACATGGCGCCGATGTCGAGGCCGTGGGCGCCTAGCCACATGAGGTGGTTCAGGATGCGCGTGATCTCATCGAACATCACGCGGATGTACTGGGCGCGAATCGGCGCTTCGATGCCGAGCAGCTTCTCGATGGCGAGCACGTAGCCATGTTCGTTGGCCATCATCGACACGTAGTCGAGACGATCCATGTAGCCGATGCTTTGGTTGAACGGCTTACTCTCGGCGAGCTTTTCCGTGCCGCGGTGGAGCAGGCCCACGTGGGGATCTGCCTGCTGCACCACTTCGCCATCCATCTCCAGCACCAGGCGCAGCACGCCGTGCGCGGCCGGGTGCTGGGGACCGAAGTTCATCGTGAGATTCTGGATCTCCGCCATGACCTAAGCGTTCTCCTGGGTGGTGGTCGGCGGGGCATCGCGGAAGGAACCTGCCTCCTGCAACGCGTCCTCGTAGCGGTGGTCGTCGCGAATCACCTTGGGCACCAGGGTGCGAGGCTCCACATCGACCGGCTCGTAGGCCACCCGACCGGCCGCCGGGTCGTATCGCACCTGCACGTGACCGCTCAGGGGGAAGTCCTTGCGGAACGGGTGGCCGATGAAGCCGTAATCCGTGAGCAAGCGCCGCAGGTCGGGATGACCGTCGAAGAGGATGCCAAAGAGATCGAAGGCCTCGCGCTCGTACCAGTCCGCGCTCGCCCACACCTCCACCAGCGAGGCCACCAGGGGCGCCTCGTCATGCTCACAATAGGTGCGCACGCGCATGCGTAGGTTGTGGGCGATCGACTGTAGGTGGGCAACCACCGCGAAGCGCTTTCGATCTGCGGGCACGGTGGCATGGCCCGCACCACGGCTGACGCCGCGGCTGAACCCGGACCCGGTGGCGCGCTGCCCCTTCCACTCGTCCACCCCGTAGGCGAGGTAGTCCACGCCGCACAAATCCATCAGCATCTCGAAGCCGCACTCATCACGTAACGAGGTGGAGACTTCGCGCCAATCCGCGGCAGCAACCTCGATCGTCAGCTCACCCACCTTCGAAGGCACCTGACGAACACGCTCACCAAAGCGTTCGGCCAGCTTGCTAGCGACCGTTTCCAGTGTCTCGCTCATGTGCTCCTACTGCCGCGCGATCGTGTGCGTGCGGCGAATCTTCTTCTGCAGCTGAATGATGCCGTACACCAACGCTTCCGCCGTAGGCGGACAACCCGGCACGTAGACATCCACGGGGACGATGCGATCGCAGCCCCGAACGACGGCGTACGAATAGTGGTAATAGCCGCCGCCGTTGGCGCACGAGCCCATGGAGATCACCCAACGGGGCTCGGGCATCTGGTCGTACACCTTACGCAGCGCTGGCGCCATCTTGTTCACCAGGGTGCCAGCCACGATCATCACGTCCGACTGGCGCGGACTGGGCCGGAAGACGACGCCGAAGCGGTCGAGGTCATAGCGAGCGGCGCCCGCGTGCATCATCTCGACGGCGCAGCAGGCAAGGCCGAAGGTCATCGGCCACATGGACCCTGTGCGGGCCCAGTTGAACAGGGTGTCGATCGAGGTGGTGGCCCACCCCTTGCCCTGGGCGACAGGCGCTAGCGCGCCCTCTTCCGCCGGCATCGCGTCCTCAGCGTTCAATCCCATTCCAGTGCCCCCTTACGCCACTCGTAGATGAACCCCACCACGAGAATGAACAGGAACACGGCCATGGACATCAGGCCGAAGCCGCCGATGCTGTCGAGGGACACGGCCCAGGGAAACAGGAAGGCGATCTCGAGATCGAAAATGATGAACAGGATGGCCACTAGGTAGTAGCGAACATCGAAGCGGTTTCGCGAATCCTCGAACGGCTCAAACCCGCACTCGTAGGCCGAGAGCTTCTCCCCATCCTTGCGCCCGCGACCGAACAGGAAGCCCATGCTGATCATGGCGATACCCATCCCCAGGGCCACCAACAGGAAGATAAGAATCGGGAGGTACCCGGCGACCATTGACTGCCTCACCCACAAACTTTGACGGGCGAGGATAATAGCAGCGAAGGGCCTTCAAGACGATGGGTTTTGCGCTCTTCTGACGACCCGTAGGCGGCCCCGCGAACGGGGGCCGCCAAGGATATGGTGCGGATGGCCGGACTCGAACCGGCACGGCTCGCGCCACTGCCCCCTCAAGACAGCGTGTCTACCAATTCCACCACATCCGCAAAGCTGATCATGGCGCCCCGCGAGGCGCGTAGGCGTGCGCCTTAGCGCGTGCCGTCCTCCTCTTGGGACGCCTCGGGGGCATCCGGGAGTTCGTCTTCCACCACCGCCGGCGCCACGTCCTCATCGAGGATAGAGCCCGACGCGACGTCCCCGGCGCCGATGACGCTGCCAGCCCCGGGGCGAATCGGCTGGTTGGCGAAGAACGCCAAGGCCAGGCTGGTGGCGAAGAACGCCGTTGCCAGCACCGACGTGGTGCGGGTCAGGAAAGAGGCGGAGCCGCGCGAGCCGAACACCGTGCCCGACGCGCCGGTACCGAAGGCAGCGCCAGCCTCCGCGCCCTTGCCGCGTTGGATCAGCACGAAGGCGATGATGCCAAGGGCGATCAGCACGTGCGCGACGAGCAAAAGCTTCTGAATCATGTTCCTCTCAACCTGTCCTGTCGGTGCTACTCAGCTGCCGGCTGCATCGCATATCGCCAGGAAATCCGTGGGCGATAGGGACGCGCCGCCGATGAGGCCGCCGTTGATGTCTCGCATGGCGAACAGCTCAGCCGCATTCGCTGCCTTGACGCTGCCGCCGTACAGGATCGGTAGCGCCGACGCGATCGCCGCATCGTGGCTCCCGATCAGGGCCCGAATCGCCTTGTGCACCGCCTGGGCCTGCTCCGGCGTGGCGCTCTGCCCTGTGCCGATCGCCCAGACGGGTTCGTAGGCCACCACGGCGCCTTCAAACCCTTTTACCGTCTCCGCCTCGAGCACCGCACCGATCTGCTCGGCGATGACGCTCTCGGTCTCTCCACTCGCGCGCTGTGCCTCGGTCTCGCCCACACACAGGATCGGCACGAGGCCATGTTCCCTGGCGGACGCGAACTTCGACGCGACCTCAGCGCTGCTCTCACCGTGATCCGCCCGGCGTTCCGAGTGGCCGACGATGCAGTAGCGGCAACCAAGGTCCGCAAGCATCGGCGCCGACACGTCGCCGGTGTGCGCGCCCGCCGCGGGCACTGCCACGTCTTGCGCGCCTACCGCCACGTCGTGACCGGCAGCCTTTTGCGCAACCGCATCGATGTGCACCGCCGGCGGACACACCGCCATCTGGCACCCGCTCGATGCTTCTGATCGGGCCGCAAGTATCTCTGAAATCAATCGGATAGCACCCGCTCGGGTGCCATGCATCTTCCAGTTACCGACGACGAGATATGCGGGCTTAGACACGTACGCTGCTCGATGAAAGCGCGCGATCGTAGCCCGGACGGCGCCGGAACGCAATGGCTTACGCCGAGGCCTCTCCACGGCCACGCGCTGCGGCCTGCACTGCGCTCGCCAGCTCCGCGGCCAGCCCCGCCACGAGGCTCTCATCCTCGCCCTCGACCATCACCCGAATCAGGGGCTCCGTGCCCGAGGCTCGCAGCAACACGCGGCCCCGCGCGCCCAGGCGTTCCTCCGCCCGCACCACCGCCGCGCCGACGCTGGCGTCCGCGGCGAAATCGAACGGCTCGTCGATACGCACGTTCACCAGGTGCTGCGGGAATTTGTAGAAGCCGGACAGCTGCTCCTTGAGGTCGCCACCGTTATCGCGCAAGGCAGCGACCACCTGCAGGGCGGTGATGATGCCGTCCCCGGTGGTGGTGCGATCCAGGCAAAGCACGTGGCCCGACCCCTCACCGCCGATCGTGCCGCGCACTTCGTGCAGGCGACTCAGCACGTGTCGGTCCCCGACCTTGGTGCGCTCGAAGCCGATGCCGTGTTCACGCAGGGCCAGTTCGAGGCCCAGGTTGCTCATCAGGGTGCCGACCACCGGCCCCTTCAGTTCGCCGCGACGCTGACGGTCCAGCGCCAGCAGGTACACCATGTCGTCGCCGTCGATCAGGCTGCCGTCCGGGCCGACCAGAAGCACTCGGTCACCGTCGCCGTCGAAGGCCACGCCGAGATCCGCGCCCACCGCGGTCACGGTGGTGCGCAGGCGGTCTGGGGCCGTCGAGCCGCACCCTTCATTGATGTTCCGGCCGTTGGGCGAACAGCCTATGGTCATGACATCCGCGCCCAAGTCAGAGAAGACCCGAGGCGCGACCTTGTAGGTGGCGCCGTTGGCGCAGTCGACGACCAGATTCAGGCCGCTGAAATCCGTGTCGCCGACGGACTGGCGACAGAAGGCGTGGTAGCGGTCCACCGCATCGTAGCGGCGCTCCGCCTTGCCCAGTGACGCCGGGTCGTTGGTGGTGACCGGCTCTTCCAGGGCGCGCTCGATTGCCGCCTCCGTATGGTCCGAGAGCTTGCTGCCTCGGTGATCGAAGAACTTGATGCCGTTGTCGAAGTACGGGTTGTGCGAGGCGCTGATGACGACGCCGAAATCGGCCCCGAGCGCCTTGGTCAGGAACGCGATCCCGGGCGTGGGCATCACCTGCAACAGCTTCACGTCGACGCCCGCCGCCACGAAGCCCGCCTCCAAGGCGGACTCGAACATGTACCCGGAGAGGCGCGGGTCCTTGCCGACCACAACGCGGCCCCCGCCCGGCGTGAGCACCCGCCCAGCGGCGCCCGCCAGGCGCACAGCGAAGTCCACCGTCATCGGCGCCTGGCCGACGCGCCCTCGTATTCCATCAGTGCCGAAGTATTTTCCCATAACCGTCGATCATAACGGAGTTCAACCCCTCGCCCCGGCATACGGTCACACTCGTTTGCTCAACGCGTAGGATTTCCGTTCGGTGTACAAAAAAGCCGCCAGCGCCGCGATCGGCACTGACGGCTCAAGCCGCCGCGGGCAAGGCCGCGGCGAGCCGGTTACGGCTGGTTACGCGTAGCCGTAGTCGTCGGGATCTCACCGGCCGGGGCGGCCGGTGGCGAAGGATCGCGACGCGGCGGCGGCGGGCTACCGCCACTCTCGTCCCAACCCTCGGGCGGCCGCGGATCACGGCCATCCATGATGTCCGCGATCTGATCCTCGCCAATGGTCTCGAACTTGATCAGCGCCTTGGCCATCGCCTCCAACTTGTCGAACCTGTCCGTGAGGATCTGCTTGGCCCGATCGTAGTTGCGGTCGATGATGTCTCGCACCTCGACGTCGATCGTGTGCGCCGTCACATCGGACACCTGCTTGTGCTGGGTGACCGAGCGACCGAGGAACACCTCACCATCGTCTTCGCTGTAGGTCAGTGGGCCGAGCTTGTCGGACAAGCCCCACTTGGTGACCATGTTGCGCGCGATGTCGGTGGCGCGTTCGATGTCGCTGGAAGCTCCGGTCGTCACCGCATCGGCACCGAAGACCATCTCCTCGGCGAGACGACCACCGAACAAGCTTGATATCTGGCTTTCGAGGCGCCGCTTGCTAGAGCTGTAGCGATCCTCCTCCGGCAGGAACATCGTCACGCCGAGGGCTCGACCGCGCGGGATGATGGTGACCTTGTACACGGGATCGTGATCGGGAACCGTCAACCCCACGATGGCGTGCCCTGCCTCGTGGTACGCCGTCAGCTCCTTTTCCTTCTCGCTCATCACCATCGAGCGCCGCTCGGCACCCATCATGATCTTGTCCTTGGCGCGATCGAACTCGTCCATGCCCACGATGCGGCGGTTGGCTCGCGCCGCGAACAGAGCGGCCTCGTTCACGAGGTTGGCGAGATCAGCGCCGGAGAAGCCGGGCGTACCGCGGGCGATGATGCCGGGCCGCACGTCGTCGCCGACGGGGACCTTGCGCATGTGCACGCGCAGAATCTGCTCACGCCCGCGTACATCGGGCAGGGGCACCACCACCTGGCGGTCGAAGCGACCGGGTCGCAGCAGCGCCGGGTCAAGGACGTCGGGACGGTTGGTGGCCGCGATGACGATGATGCCCTCGTTGCCTTCGAAGCCGTCCATCTCCACCAGCAGCTGGTTGAGGGTCTGCTCACGCTCGTCGTGGCCACCGCCGAGGCCTGCGCCACGGTGGCGACCCACGGCGTCGATCTCGTCGATGAAGATGATGCACGGCGCGTGCTTCTTCGCCTGATCGAACATGTCTCGCACGCGGGAGGCACCCACGCCGACGAACATCTCCACGAAGTCCGAGCCGGAGATGGTGAAGAACGGCACCTTGGCCTCACCCGCGATGGCGCGGGCCAGGAGCGTCTTACCAGTGCCCGGCGAGCCGACCATGAGCACACCGCGCGGGATCTTGCCGCCGAGGCGCTGGAACTTGGCGGGGTCCTTCAGGAAGTCAACGATTTCGCTAACTTCTTCCTTCGCCTCCTCGACGCCGGCCACATCGCCAAAGGTGACGTTGACCTGGTCCTCACCGAGCAGGCGCGCCTTGCTCTTGCCGAAGGCCATCGCTCCGCGGCCGCCGGCGCCGCCTTGCATCTGGCGCATGAAGTACACCCACACCGCGATCAGCAGCAGGATGGGGAAGGAGGAGATGAACAGCTGTTGGAGCACGTTCGTTCGCTGCGGCTCCGCGTGGCTGATCGCCACGTCGTTCTCCAACAGCTCACCGATCAACGCTTCGTTGTTGGTCTCGGGGCTGAAGGTGACGAACTGTCGGCTACCGCGCATGCGGCCCTGGATGGTGACGCCGTCGCTCTGGAACTCCACCTCTTGGACGTCACCGGATTCCACCCGGCGCACGAACTCCGAGTAGGAGATCTCCTGCGACGCGCGACTGGCGCTGCCGAAACTCGTAAAGACCGAGAACAGCACGACCGCGATCACTATCCAAAGGATGATGTTCTTGGTTAAGTCGTTCAAACGAAACTCCGTCGGGGGGTGCCCGAAAAATCGCCTATCTGGCTGTTTAGACAGTACTACACGCTCAGGTTCATCACCAGCGAAGCCCCTGCCGCGGCCGCCCTCACGCGCCCTTGAAATCGCGCGCCACGAGGTACATCTCCCGGCTGCGAGATCGCGACGCCGCGGGCTTGCGATTCTTCACCGAGCCGAACTGCTGACGCACCGTCCGCAGGTACTCATCGAAGCCCTCGCCCTGAAACAGTTTTACGATCAGGGCACCGCCCGGGGCCAGGGTCCGCTGCGCAAAATCGAGCGCCAGTTCCGCCAAATACATGGCGCGAGGCTGATCGACCGCCCGCTGTCCGCTGAGATTGGGGGCCATATCGCTCATTACAAGATTCGCCGGCTCGCCGCCGAGGGCTTCAAGCACCGCGTCGAGCACTTCCTGCTCGCGGAAATCCCCTTGCAAGAAGTGAACCCCGGCGATCGTCGGCATCTCGAGCAGGTCCACTGCCACCACGCGCCCGTTGCCGTCTAGCAGCTTGGCCACATGCTGGCTCCACCCGCCCGGCGCCGCACCCAGGTCCACCACGTTCATGCCGGGGCGAATCAAGCGCTGGTTGTCGAGCAGTTCGGAGAGCTTGTAGAGCGCCCGGGAGCGCGCGCCCTCGCGGTGGGCACGCTTGACGTAAGGGTCCGACAACTGCTCCTGCATCCAGGTGCCGCGCCCTCGCCTCACGCCGTTAGCCACTAGTGAATCCTCAGCACGTCCCTGGAGGAGAGTTTCGGCAGGGGCGAAACAGTAGATTCAGACAACATGAATAGCGCCGCGTGTGTCAGAGGTACTCGACGCGTTCAATCTCGAACACGCGGACGCCGCCGGGCGCCTGCACTTCGACCTCATCGTCCTGGTTCTTACCGATGAGCGCCCGCGCGATCGGGGAGCTCACGGAGATGAGCCCCTGCTTCACGTCGGCCTCGTCCTCGCCGACGATGCGGTAGACACGCTTCTCGTCCTCGTCCGGGTCGTACAGGTGCACGGTGGCGCCGAAGACCACCCGACCGTTGTTGGTCATCTTGGTGACGTCGATGATGTCGGCCAGCGAGAGGGTGCTCTCGATCTCGGCGATGCGGCCCTCCATGAAGCTCTGCTGCTCACGGGCCGCGTGGTACTCGGCGTTCTCCTTCAGGTCACCGTGCTCACGGGCCTCGGCGATCGCCTCGATCACCCGCGGGCGATCCTCGTACTTGAGCTTGCGCAATTCCTCGCGCAGCAGCTCGGCGCCACGCGCCGTCAGGGGAACCTTCTTGGTCATTTCACCATCTCCCGGTGCAGATCCTGCAGGCGATTGACCGCCGCGTCGTCGAGGTGATCGATCGCCAGGCAGGTCGCACGCGCCGCGGACAATGTTGTGTAGTAGGTGACCTTGCGCAGCACCGCTTCGCGGCGGATCGACTGCGACTCGCGAATCGCCTGCTTGCCCTCGGTCGTATTGACGATCAGGCTGATGTCACCGTTCTTGATCGCGTCCACGATGTGTGGACGACCTTCCATTACCTTATTGATCCGTTTGCATGGAAAACCGGCATCACTCAGGGCTTTGGCCGTGCCGGCCGTCGCCACCAGCTCGAAGCCCCGTTCGAGTAACAGACGGGCCAGGGCGATTGCGGCGGGCTTGTCGCGGTTGCGCACGCTGAGCAACGCTGCCCCGCCCCGCGGCAGCACCACACCGGAGGCGAGCTGCGCCTTGGCGTAGGCCTCGCCGAAGGACCCACCGGTGCCCATCACCTCTCCGGTCGACTTCATCTCGGGACCCAGGATCGGGTCCGCTCCGGGGACCTTCGCGAAGGGGAAGACAGACTCCTTCACCGAATAGTGCCGCGGCGAGTAGCGCAGGGGTACCCCCTGCTCCTTCAAGGACTGACCGGCCATCACGCGCGCGGCCACCTTGGCCAACGGCTCACCGATCGCCTTGGAGACGAACGGCACCGTACGCGAGGCCCGAGGATTCACCTCGAGCACAAAGATGTCTTCGCCCTGGATCGCAAACTGGGTGTTCATCAAGCCACGTACGTTGAGCGCTTTGGCCAGCATGGTCACCTGCGCCTCCAACTGTTCGCACACCGCCTCGCTAAGGGTGGCGGAAGGCAGGGAGCAGCCCGAGTCGCCCGAATGCACCCCCGCTTGCTCGATGTGTTCCATGATGCCGCCGATGAGCACGTCCTCACCGTCGTAGACCGCATCGACGTCCACCTCGACGGCCATGTCGAGGAAGCTGTCGAGGAGCACGGGGCTGTCGTTCGACACCCGCACCGCCCACTGCATGTATTCGGCCAGCTCCTCGTCGCTGAAGACGATCTCCATGGCACGCCCGCCAAGCACGTAGGACGGACGCACGACGAGCGGGTATCTGACCTCAGCAGCCGCTGCCAACGCCTCGTCGACCGTGCGCGCTGTGCGGTTGCGCGGTTGACGCAACCCCAGCTCGTCGATCACCTGCTGGAAGCGATCGCGATCTTCGGCGCGGTCGATGGCGTCAGGCGAAGTACCGATGATCGGCACACCTGCTCGCTCCAGGGCGCGCGCCAGCTTCAGCGGGGTCTGCCCGCCGTACTGCACGATCACCCCCTCGGGCTTCTCGACACGCACGATCTCCAGCACATCCTCGAGCGTCAGGGGCTCGAAGTAGAGGCGATCCGAGGTGTCGAAGTCCGTGGAGACGGTCTCCGGGTTGCAGTTGACCATGATGGCCTCGAAGCCGTCTTCGCGCAGGGCCATGGCGGCGTGTACGCAGCAGTAGTCGAATTCGATCCCCTGGCCGATGCGATTGGGGCCGCCGCCGAGGATCATGATCTTGCGCTCGTCCGTCGGCTCCGCCTCGCAGGCCTGCTCATAGGTGGAGTACAGGTAGGCCGTGGGCGATGCGAACTCTGCGGCACAGCTGTCCACGCGCTTGTACACCGGGTGCACGCCGAGCGCGTGGCGCCGCACACGAACCGCGTCCTCGTCGGTGCCTAGCAGGCGCGCCAGGCGAGCGTCGGAGAATCCATTGCGCTTCAGTTGCCGCATCGCCGGGGCATCGAGGCTATCCAGGGACTGGCTGCGCACGAAGCGCTCATCGTCGATCAGCTCCGCCAGCTGCTCGAGGAACCAAGGGTCGATCTGACTGAGGGCCTGCACCTCATCGAAGCTGATCCCCACGCGCAGGGCCTCGGCGACGAACCACAGGCGCTCCGGACGAGCGATGCGCAGCTCGTAGCGGATGCGGCGCAGGGCGTCCTCGTCTACTTCGCCGCCATCGAGCATGTCATCGAAGCCGGCCGCACCCGTCTCCAGGCCGCGTAGGGCCTTCTGCACGGACTCCTTGAAGGTGCGGCCGATGGCCATGACCTCACCGACCGACTTCATCTGCGTGGTCAGGCTGGAGTTGGCGCCGGGGAACTTCTCGAAGGCGAAGCGCGGCACTTTGGTCACCACGTAGTCGATGGTCGGCTCGAAGGACGCCGGAATCGCATCGCCCGTGATCTCGTTGCGTAGCTCATCGAGGGTGTAGCCCACGGCCAGCTTGGCGGCGACCCGAGCGATCGGGAATCCCGTGGCCTTCGACGCCAGCGCCGAGGAGCGCGAGACGCGCGGGTTCATCTCGATCACCAGCATGCGCCCGTCGGCGGGGTTGAGGGCGAACTGCACGTTCGAGCCGCCGGTCTCCACGCCCACCTTGCGCAGCACCGCCAGCGAGGCGTCCCGCATGCGCTGGTATTCCTTGTCAGTGAGGGTCTGCGCCGGCGCCACGGTGATCGAGTCCCCCGTGTGCACGCCCATCGGGTCGAGGTTCTCGATGGCGCAGACGATGATGCAGTTGTCGTTCTTATCCCGCACCACCTCCATCTCGTACTCTTTCCAGCCGAGCACGGACTCCTCGATCAGCACCTCGGTGGTCGGCGAGAGGTCGAGGCCGCGCTCGACGATCTCGACAAACTCCTCGCGGTTGAACGCCACCCCGCCACCGCTACCCCCGAGCGTGAAGCAGGGACGGATCACCGTGGGGTAGCCGATGCTGGTCTGCGTCTCGAGCGCCTGCTCCAGGTTGTAGGCCATGTGCGAGTGCGGGGACTCGAGGCCGATCTCCGACATGGCGCGACGGAAGAGGTCCCGGTCCTCGGCCATGTCGATCGCTTCGGAGGACGCGGCGATCATCTCCACCCCGTAACGCTCCAGCACGCCTTCGCGCGCGAGGTCCAGGGCACAGTTGAGGGCGGTCTGCCCGCCCATGGTGGGCAGGAGCGCGTCCGGTTGTTCCTTGGCGATGACCCGCGCCAGGGCCGTCCAGTGCAGGGGCTCGATGTAGACCGCGTCGGCGGTTTCCGGATCGGTCATGATCGTGGCCGGGTTGGAGTTGACCAGGATGACCCGGTAGCCCTCCTCGCGTAGCGCGCGGCACGCCTGGGTGCCCGAGTAGTCGAACTCGCAGGCCTGGCCGATCACGATCGGCCCCGCACCGATGATCAGGATGCTCTCGATATCAGTGCGACGCGGCATCGGTGCCCTCCTCCATGGCCTTGGCGAAACGCTCGAACAGGGGCCTGATGTCATGCGGCCCCGGGCTCGCCTCCGGATGCCCTTGAAAGCCGAAGGCCGGCAGGTCCGTGAACTCGATGCCTTGCAGAGACTCATCGAAGAGCGACCGGTGACTAACGCGAACGTTGGCCGGCAGGCTGTCTTCGTCCACCACGAAGCCGTGGTTCTGGCTGGTGATGTAGACCCGACAGCTCGCGGCCTCCAGTACCGGGTGGTTGGCGCCGTGGTGACCGAACTTCATCTTCTGCGTGCGCGCGCCGGCGGCCAGACCCAACAGCTGATGGCCAAGGCAGATGCCGAAGGTCGGCACGCCGCGGGCGAGCACGTCACGGATGGCGCGGATCGCGTAGTCGCAGGGCTCCGGATCGCCCGGTCCGTTGGAGAGGAAGACGCCGTCCGGCCGCAGATCGAAGACCTCCTGGGCGGTGGTTTGCGCCGGCACCACCGTCACCTCGCAGCCCGCGTCGTGGAGCAGGCGCAGGATGTTGCGCTTCACGCCAAAGTCGAAGGCGACCACACGGTGACGTTTGCCGTGCGATGGGGCCTCGCCGTCCTGGGCGTGGCGCCAGGCGCCCTCACCCCAATGGTAGGCCTCCTGGGTGCTCACCACCTTGGCCAGGTCCATGCCCGACAAGCCAGCGAACTCGCGCGCCGCCACCAGGGCGCGTGCGGTGGCCTCCTCACCCTCGCCGTCGACGATGCACCCCGCCTGGGCGCCGTGCTCGCGGATGTGTCTGGTCAGCGCACGCGTATCAACGTCGCTGATAGCAGTGACTTGCTGCTCGACCAGGAATTCCTGCAGGGAACTCGTAGCCCGCCAGTTCGAATGGCGCTTAGGGATATCTCGCACGATGAGGCCGGCGGCTTGCACCTGAGCACTCTCCATATCCTCGGGCGTGGCCCCCGTGTTGCCGATGTGCGGCTGAGTCAGCGTGACCAGCTGGCGCGCGTAGGAGGGATCGCTCAAGATCTCCTGGTACCCCGTACACGCGGTGTTGAACACCACCTCACCGACGGCCTCTCCGGCCACCCCGCCGAGTCGACCGGTAAACACGGTGCCATCCGCCAAAGCCAGCGTCGCAGGCTGATTCAAAACACTCTCCTCCGTGGATGGGGATGGGCAGCACCGGCGGCGCTCAGGCGTTTCGCACCGGCCCCTGAATGAGCCGCACATACGAAAAGCGGGAGAACCCCGGATGGAGCCCTCCCGCACTGATTCGCTCAGGTACGTCGCGCGGCGACATCCTGAGGAGTGGATGATACGGGAGCGTCGGCGACGGCGCCAGAGAAGTCCGCGCCGAAGGGGTTCCTCAGCGCTAGCGCTCCAGGCTCAGCACGTCGCTCATCTGGTAGCGCCCCGGGGCCCGGTCGACCAACCAGCGGGCCGCGAGCACAGCGCCGCGCGCAAACCCCTCGCGCCCACCCGCGCGGTGGGTGAACTCCAGGCGCTCGCCGTCGCCAGCGAAGGTGACCGTATGCTCGCCGGCGACGTCGCCACCACGATTCACCGCCACGCCGATCGTGCCCACCTCGCGCAGGCCTGCGCGGTCGGGCTGCATCGCCAGCTCATCGCCGCGCGTCGCCGCGATCGCCTCGCCCAGCATCAAGGCGGTGCCTGAGGGTGCGTCGCGCTTGCCGCGATGGTGCCACTCGTGGATCTCGGCGTCGTAGGCCGCCGCGGGCAAGTGCGCCGCTACCGTGCGCAAGGCCAGGGCCAGGAGGTTGACGCCGAGGCTCATGTTGCGACCGTGCAGCACCGGAATCTCCTCGGCGGCGCTCTCGAGCGCGGCTTCGGCGGCCGCGTCCAAACCCGTCACCCCGCTCACCAGGGCACAGCGGGCTCGGGCACACGCGGTCGCGTAGGCCGGGGTGGCCGCGGGCAGACTGAAATCGATGGCGACGTCCGCGTCGGCGAGGGCGTCGGCAGGTTCGTTCACCGTGACCACTTGGCCGCCCGCCTCGCTCGGCAACGCGAACAGCTCACCGAGGGATTTTCCTAGCGCGTGGCTCTCACGCGAAACGCAGGCCCCGGTGAGGCGCACGGCGCCACCCTGCTCGGCGATGGTGCGCGCCACCGCGCCTCCCATACGACCAGACGCGCCGAACAGTGCGATGCGAAGTGGTGTGCTCGCCCCGCTCCGATCAGGAGCGGAGGTCATCGAAGAACTCTTTGACGCCGTCTAGCCAGCCGCGCGAGCGCGGACTGTGGCGCCCCGTATCCTCTTGCAGGGATTCCTCGAACTTGCGCAGCAGGTCCTTCTGGTGGCCCGTGAGATTGACCGGCGTCTCCACGGTGACTCGGCAGTAGAGGTCGCCGGTGGCACCCCCGCGAACGGGCCGTACGCCCTTGCCACTCATGCGGAATACACGCCCGGCCTGAGTACCCACGGGCACCTTGAGCGAGACGGGACCGGACAAGGTCGGCGCTTCGACCTGGCCGCCGAGAACGGCGGTAGCGTAGGAGACCGGAATCTCGCAGTGCAGGTCGCGACCGTCGCGGGTGAAGAGCGGATGCTCCTTGGTCCGGATCTCGACGTACAGATCCCCTGGCGGCCCGCCGTTGCGACCGGTCTCCCCTTCGCCGGAGAGGCGGATCCGATCGCCATCATCGACGCCCGCCGGCACCTTCACGGACAGCCGACGCGACTCCTCGACCCGGCCTTGCCCGTCACAGGTACGGCAGGGGTCGGTGATGCGCACGCCACGCCCGCCACACCGCGGGCAGGGTTGCTGCAGGGAGAAGAACCCCTGCTGGACGCGGACCTGACCGCGTCCGCCGCAAGTCTCACAGGTTTCGGGCTCGCTGCCGGGTTCGGCGCCGCTGCCGTCACAGGTGCCACATTGGGCCGTGTTCGGCACCTCGATCTCGACCGTGGTACCGAACACCGCCTCCTCGAGCTCCAGCTCCAGGTCGTAGGCGATGTCCGCGCCACGCATTACGCGCGAGCGACGGCCGCCGCCACCGCGACGGGCGCCACCGCCGAAGACGTCGCCGAAGATCTCGTTGAACACGTCGTTGAGATCTTCGAAGCCGCCGCCGCCACCGCCGGGACCGCCCATGCCACCGTTCAAGGCGGCATCACCAAATCGATCGTAGGCGGCCCGCTTCTCGGCGTCGCTAAGAACGTCGTAAGCCTGCTTGACCTCCTTGAAGCGGTTTTCCGCTTCCGGGTCATCCGGATTGCGATCCGGATGGTGCTTCATGGCGAGGCGCTTGAAGGCCTTGCGGATCTCATCCGCGGTGGCGGTGCGCGAGACACCGAGCGTTTGGTAGAGATCTGCCATCTAGTCTGTCGCCTCGCCTGTCGGCTTACTTACGCTCTTCGGTCTTGAGTTCTTCGAACTCCGCGTCGACCACATCTTCCGCATCGGCCTTGGCGCCGCTTTCGCCAGCCCCTTCCGCCGCCGCCTCACCGTCACCTTCGGTGGCGGCGTAAGCACGCTGGGCGATGTCGCCGGACGCTGCTGCCAGCGCCTGGGTCTTCTCCTCGATGGCGTCCTTGTCGTCGCCCTCGATGGCGGACTTCAGCTCCGCGATCGCAGCGTCCACCTTGCCCTTCTCCTCCTCGCTGACCTTGTCGTCACCGAGTTCCTTGATGGCCTTCTCGACGCCGTTGATCATCGACTCGGCCTGGTTGCGGGCGTCGACGAGCTCGCGGAACTTGCGATCCTCATCGGCGTGCAGCTCAGCGTCCTTGACCATCTGCTCGATCTCTTCATCGGAGAGACCGCTGGAGGCCTTGATGACGATGTTCTGTTCCTTGCCCGTGGCCTTGTCCTTGGCCGATACGTTGAGGATACCGTTCGCATCCAGGTCGAAGCTCACTTCAATCTGAGGAATGCCGCGTGGAGCCGGCGGAATATCCGACAGGTCGAACTTGCCGAGGGACTTGTTGTCGTCGGCACGCTCGCGCTCACCCTGCAGCACGTGGATGGTCACGGCCGTCTGGTTGTCGTCGGCGGTGGAGAACACCTGCTGCGCCTTGGTCGGGATCGTGGTGTTCTTCTCGATCAGCTTGGTCATGATGCGACCCTGCGTCTCGATGCCGAGCGAGAGCGGCGTCACGTCGAGGAGCAGCACGTCCTTCACGTCACCGGCAAGCACGCCGGCCTGGATCGCGGCGCCCACGGCCACGGCCTCGTCCGGGTTCACGTCCTTGCGCGGCTCACGGCCGAAGAAGTCCTGCACGGCCTCCTGCACCTTGGGCATGCGGATCTGACCGCCGACCAGGATCACATCGTCCACGTCCTTCACGCTGAGGCCAGCGTCCTTCAGGGCGACCTTGCACGGCGCGATGGTGCGGGTGATCAGGTCGTCCACCAAGGACTCCAGCTTGGCACGGCTCAACTTGATGTTGAGGTGCTTCGGCCCCGAGGCGTCGGCGGTGATGTACGGCAGGTTGACTTCCGTCTGCTGCGAGGAAGACAGGGCGATCTTGGCCTGCTCCGCGGCGTCCTTCAGACGCTGCATGGCCAGGGGATCTTTGCGGATGTCGATGCCCTGGTCGCTGTGGAAGCTGTCCGCCAGGTAATCGATGATGCGCTTGTCGAAGTCCTCACCGCCGAGGAAGGTGTCACCGTTGGTGGCCAGCACTTCGAACTGGTGCTCGCCGTCCACTTCGGCGATCTCGATGATGGACACGTCGAAGGTGCCGCCGCCGAGGTCGTAGACCGCGATCTTCGAGTCGCCGCGCTTTTTGTCCATGCCGTAGGCAAGGGCCGCTGCGGTGGGCTCGTTGATGATGCGCTTGATCTCGAGGCCGGCGATCTTGCCGGCATCCTTGGTGGCCTGGCGCTGGGAGTCGTTGAAGTAGGCAGGCACGGTGACGACCGCCTCGGTGATCTTCTCACCCAGGTAGTCCTCGGCCGTCTGCTTCATCTTCATCAGCACGCGCGCCGAGACTTCCGGCGCGGCCATCTTCTTGCCCTGGGCCTCGACCCAGGCATCGCCGTTGTCCGCCTTCACGATCTTGTAGGGCACCAGGTCGATGTCCTTCTGCACCACGTCGTCTTCGAAGCGACGACCGATGAGGCGCTTGATGGCGAACAGGGTGTTCTCAGGGTTGGTGATGGCCTGGCGCTTTGCCAGCTGGCCGACCAGCACCTCGTCGTCCTTGAAGGCGACGATGGAAGGCGTCGTGCGATCGCCCTCACTGTTTTCGATGACCTTGGCCTGGCCGCCTTCCATGACGGCGACGCAGGAGTTGGTGGTACCAAGGTCGATACCGATGATCTTGCCCATGTAAGTTGCTCCGCTCTATGCGATTGGGATCGAAGTTAGCCTGATAGATAGGGGCGCCGGCGCCGGCTTCAAGCCGTGCCGTCAGCCCTCGGCGTCGGGGGTTGGCGCGTCGCTGGCCGGCGCGGGGGCAGGCTTGCCCACCATCACCCGCGCGGGGCGCAGCACACGGTCGTGCAGCAGGTAGCCCTTCTGGATCACTGCCAGCACCTTCTCTTCGGTGAGGCCCGGCACTTCCTGCATCGCCATCGCCTCGTGCTGGCGAGGATCGAAGGGCTCGTCGGAGGGATCGATGACCGTGAGGTTCGCCTTCTCGAAGGCCTGCTCCAGCTGGCGCAGGGTGGCCTCCATCCCTTCCTGAAGGGAATCGACGGTGGGCTCGGAGGCGGCGGCCGTCAGGCCCATCTCCAGGCTGTCCTTCACGTTCAGCAGATCGCTCGCGAAGCGGTCGACGGCGAACTTGCGCGCCTTCTCCTCGCGTTCGACGGCGCGCTTGCGAAGGTTCTGCAGCTCGGCGGCCTCACGCAGGAAACGGTCGTGGTTCTGCTGGGCCTCCTCGCGGGCGCCGTCGCGCTCCTGGCGCAGCAGCTCGAGCTCGTCGGCGCTCCCGGGTGCTGGTGCACCACCTGCGGTGGCCTCCTCGACTCCTGCCGCCTCGGCGGACTCGGGCGTGGCCCCGCCCGGGGTGGACTGGTTTGTCATCCCTCACTCCAAAAATACGACGCAAATCTGCCCGTCGCCCGGTCCCTTCGAGACCAGCCGAGCAGCCGGTGGAAGCGAGGTGGTGACTCAGCCGCCGGATTTCAAGGCGGCGCCAAACAATCGTGCCGTCACGTCCACGATCGGAATGACGCGCTGGTAGGCCATGCGGGTGGGTCCGATCACGCCGAGCACGCCGATGACCTCGCCATCGAGGGTGTAGGGAGCGCTCACGACGCTGCAGCCATCGAGGAAATTGTGCTCGGATTCCTGACCGATGAAGATCTGCACACCGTCGGCGGTGAGGCTTTGATCGAGCAGGTGCAGCACGTCCTGCTTGCGGGTAAAGGCCTCGAACAGCTCGCGCAGGCGCTCGGTGCTCGAGAGCTCCTGAAAGCCCATGAGATTGGTCTGCCCCGCCAGCACGTAGTCGCCGCCGGCGCCCTGCTGCTCGCCGCCGTCGAGGGCGCGGTGGGCGATCTGGATGGCATCGAGCATGGCCGCGTTCATGGAATCTCGGGCCGTTTGCAGCTCCTCGATCAGGGCCTGGCGCACCTGCATGAGGTCCTTCCCCGCAAACTGCTCATTGAGGTAGTTCGCGGCGCGGCGCAGCTCCGACTCGGAGTACTCGCGATCGAGCTGCAGGATGCGGTTCTGCACCTCCTCCGAGTTGACCACCAGGATTGCCAGGATGCGGCTGCCCGAGAGCGGCAGGAACTCGATCTGCCGCAGGGAGGCGTGGCGCGTCACCGGCAGCGACACGATGCCTGCCAGGTGCGTGATATCCGAGAGCAGGCTCGACGCCGAGTCGGCCAGCTGATCGCGGGAGGCGCGGCCCGGGTCGAGGGCGCGCTGGAGGCGATCGAGTTCGACCTGGCCCGGTGGACTCACCGTGACCAGCGTATCCACGAACAACCGGTAGGCCTTGGCCGTGGGTACGCGCCCGGCAGAGGTGTGGGGCGAATCGACGTAGCCCATCTCTTCGAGATCGACCATCACGTTGCGCACCGTGGCCGCGCTCAAGGACAGGCCGGAGTTGCGCGACAGCGTGCGCGAGCCAATCGGCTGCCCCTCACGAATGTGCGACTCGACCAGCGTCTTCAGCAGCTGGCGAGCGCGCTCACTCAATTCAGGGTTGTCGCTAGAGTCGGTCATGTCGCTCCGTGCTGGTCAGGCTCTGCTGCCTCGTTGGCCCCGGGTCCCTGGGGACGCTGCCGTGCGAATCGCACGGAAGTTATGCGCGTCCCGGGAGCGCGTCAAGCAACTGTTGAGCATAAGTCATGGTCCTTAACACCTGCGCGCAAACGGTGCGAGCGGTGGTGTTGCCGCCGCGTAGCGCCTAGACTGCGCCCATCCACGATTCCCGGTGCTTATGGTCAACCGATTCAATCAAATAGCGCTGCTCGGTCGCTACGAGGACGAGCGCGTGGGCGCCCCCATGGAAGCCCTCGCCCGCCACCTCAAGGGCCGCGGCGTAACGGTCCGCGCCGAGGACAGCATCGCCCACCACATCGGCGCCGTGGCGAGCGGTAGCGCCGAACGCACTGTGGCCGAAGCGGACCTTGCCATCGCCATCGGCGGCGACGGCACCATGCTCTACGCCGCCCCCCTGGTAGCGCGTCACAACGTGCCCATCCTCGGCGTCAACCGCGGCCGCCTGGGGTTCCTGGCAGACCTGGGACCGGAGGAGATGGTCGAGGGCGTGAACGACGTGCTGGCGGGCCGCTACACGGTGGTCACGCGCCTGATGCTGAACGCCTACCTGCCAGGCAGTGCCAAGCCCGCGGGCATCGCCCTGAACGACGTGGTCCTGCAAAAGGTGGACGTCGGCCGCATGCTCGAGTTCGAGACCTGGATCGACGGCGGCTTCGTGAATACGCACGGCGGCGACGGCTTGATCGTCGCCTCCCCCACGGGCTCCACCGCCTACGCCCTGTCCTGCGGGGGCCCCATCCTGGCCCCGCAGCTCGATGCGATGGTGCTGGTGCCCGTGTGCCCCCACACGCTCAGCGATCGACCGATCGTGATCCCGAGCGGGCAGACCGTGGAGCTGCGCCTCGGGCATCGGCGCGAGGGCGACGCCCAGGTCACCACCGATGGGCATCTCCTTGGCCGCCTGGGGCCCGGCGAGTCCCTGCGCATCGGGGCGGCGGAACAGCGCGTCACCCTCATCCACCCGCCGCGCCACGACTACTACCAGATGCTGCGCCAGAAGCTGCGCTGGGGCCGCGGTCGCCACGCACGCCCCGGCGACGTCTAGCCCCGGGACGCGCGCGTGCTCGTAGAGCTGCACATCCGTCACTTCGCGATCATCGACGAGCTCCAACTGGAACTCGGGCCCGGCCTCACCGTGATGACCGGCGAGACCGGGGCGGGCAAGTCCATCCTGGTCGACGCCTTGGGGCTGATCGCGGGCGGGCGGGCGGACGCGGGGATGGTCCGCCACGGCGCCCAGCGGGCGGAGATCACCGCCAGCTTTGCGATCCAGGCGGACAGCGCCGTCGCCGCTTGGCTCGAGGACCACGACATCACCGTCGAAGACGGCGAGTGCGTGGCCCGCCGCGTGATCACCGCTGCGGGCCGGTCCCAAGCGTATCTGGGCGCGAGCCGCGTCCCCGCCGCGACCCTGGCGGAGTTCTGCCAGCAGCTCCTCAACATCCACGGCCAGCAGGCCAACCAGGGCTTACTGCAGCGAGCCACCCAACGGCGCGCCCTGGACACACTTGGCAAGCTCGGAAAGCCGGCCGCCGAGGTGCGCACTCGCTGGGACACCTGGCGTCAGGCCCAAAGCACCCTCGACGACCTCCTCGCCCAGCAGCACACGCTGAGCGAAGGCGAGCTGGAACTCCTGCGCCACCAGGTCAACGAACTCGAGGCCCTGGCCCTGCAGGACGGCGAAGTGGAAGGCCTCGAGTCCGAGTTGCGCCTGCTCGGATCCGCCGGCGAAGTCATCCGCAACGCCGAACAAGCGCTCGCAGCGCTCACGAGCGAGCCTTCCGGCGCCAGCCAAGGGCTCGCGCAGGCAAGTCGCGAACTCGCCGCGGCCGCTAACGTCGACCCCCGCCTGGGCGACATCGGCCAGGTGCTCGACGAAGCCCAGATTCAGCTAACGGAAGCGATCGGCTCCCTCGAGCGTTACCTGAACGACATCGACGCAGACCCCGAGCGCCTGGCAGCGGTGGAGCAGCGCCTGGGAACGATCGACGACGTGGCCCGAAAGCACCGCGTCCGCAGCCGTGAGCTCGGTGACGTCCTCGACCGCCTCAGCGCTCGCCTCGCGGCCAGCCAGGACATGGAGGGCACCTTGCGCGACGCGCAGGCTCGCCTCGATGAGGCCGATCGTGCCTACCGCAAGGCCGCCCGAACCCTGCACGAGGCCAGACGCAAAGCCAGCAAGAAGGTGCAGCGCACGGCCGAGGAGATCATCCGCTCCCTGGGCCTTGCCAACGCGGCCTTTCAGATCGGTCTGCGCCTCCAGGAAGATGGCACGCCTGCCTCTCACGGCCTGGACGAGGTGGGCTTCGAGATCAGCACCAACCCCGGACAACCGCCAGGCCCCCTGGACAAGGTCGCGTCCGGGGGCGAACTCTCGCGCATTGCCCTGGCCCTCGAGGTGGTCGCCGCGGAGAGCTCCCTCGTGCCCTGCCTGGTCTTCGATGAGGTGGACACGGGGGTGGGCGGTGGCGTCGCCGAGATCGTCGGGCGCTGCCTGCGCCAACTCGGCGGCTCCCATCAGGTGCTGTGCGTGACTCACCTGCCGCAGGTGGCCAGCCAAGCCCATCATCACCTGCGCGTCACCAAGCGGGTGAAGGGCGGCCAGACCAGCACCCGCCTCGAAACCCTGGCACACGACGAAGCCGTTGATGAGCTAGCGCGAATGCTAGGCGGCGTGGAGATCACCGCCACCACCCGCGCCCACGCGCGGGAGATGCGCGAGCAAGCCCAGGAGAGCACCTAGCGCTCGGAGACGGGCCGCGCGCTCCCATCCGAGACCCCACCCAGGCCGGGACGCGCGCGACGCGCCGCCGACTGCCTTCCCCCGCACTGGCCCCCTCGCATCGTGCAACTGGCAGCACGCCCCCACCGGCCACGAGTACGGCGGGCGCCGGGCGGGAACAGCGCGGAGGGCCACATGCTGGAGCCGCCCGTGGCTGACTTCGGCGATGGCAGCGCGGATCTATTTCCTCGACCGCCGTGAACAAAGCTCGCCCGCCAGGGTCCCAGGCCAGAGCGAGGTACGGTATATTCCCCCGCCTATGAGCCACCTACTCCCCATTTTCCAGCGTCGCCAGCCCAATTCTCAGGGCCTCCCGCGCGCCATGTTGCTCGCCCTCGGCGCCGCGCTGATGCTGTGCCTGCTACAGGGTTGCGCCTACCGCATCACCATCCAGCAGGGCAATTTCCTGGATGAGGAGCTGATCAACCAGGTCGAGATGCAGATGTCGCGCAAGCAGGTGCAGTTCCTGCTCGGCACCCCGATGATCGAAGACCCCTTCCACGCCGAGCGCTGGGACTACCTGTATTACGTCATCAGCGGCCGCCGGCGACGGGTGGAGCAAGGGCACTTCGTGGTGTACTTCGAGGACGATCGGGTGAGCAGCGTCGAGCGCTTCGCCGACCCGAAGGGCTGAGACGTTCTAGCGACGCCGCTCGCGCGCGCGCCCCCCTGCCATCGTCTCCCCGGACGCCACCCGCTGGCGCCGGTTGGTCTTCGGGTCCACCTGCAGCGGGCGGTAGATCTCCACGCGATCGCCATCGGCCAACACCAGCGCCCCATCGACCTGATGCCCGTAGACGCCTAGCGGCGCACGCTCGATCGCATACTCCGGCAGTGCCTCCACCAAGCCTGAGCGAGTCACCGCCTCGCGCGCCGTGCTGCCCTCGGGCAGCTGCAGAGCCACGCGATGTTGCACATCCGGGAGGGCGAACACTACCTCCACGGCGATCGTCGCGTCGTGCTCAGCCATCGGTGATGCTCAGCTGATCCCCGGCGCGCTCACCGCGTTCAAGAACACGATGGCCACCCCCGCCGGCGCCACGAAGCGCGCCAGGAACCGCCACACGGTGTAGGCGAGCGGTGAGACGTCGTCGTCCAGCTCTTCCGCGCTCGAGTTGCCGCACATCACCCAACTCGCAAACCACGTGATCGCGAGCCCCACCAGTGGCAGGAGGATGTTCACCGTCACATGCTCGAGGTTGTTGTAGAGCGTGCCCTGCCAGAAGCGCACGTCGGCGAGCATGTTGAAGGAGAAGATCGTGAGTAGCCCTAAGGACCACACGACGGCACCTAAGCCGATCGTTGCCCAGACCCGGGGCATCTTCGTAGTCTCCGTCAGCCAGGCCACGGCCGGCTCCAGCAGCCCGATCGCCGAGGTGAGCGCTGCCGTGGCCAACACCACAAAGAAAAAGGCACCGAACATGGAGCCGAGCTCCATACGCCCGAAGGCAAGCGGCAAGGTCTCGAACACCAGGCCCGGCCCCGCTGCCGGATCCAGGCCGAAGGCAAAGACGAGGGGGAACACGACGAGGGTGGCGAGCAGGGCGACCAGCGTATCCACCAGCACCACGGCCACCGAGGTGGCGGTGATCGACGCATCTTTGGGCAGGTAGGCGCCGTAGGCCATCACCGCCCCCATGCCGAGGCTCAGGGTGAAGAAGGCATGGCCGAGCGCCACCAGGGCGCCCTCGGCGCTGAACTGCTTGAAGTCGGGCTTGAACAGGAAGCGCGTGGCCTCACCGAGTTCCCCGGTGCTCGCCGCGAAGCTGACAAGAATCAAGAGCAGCAGTAGCAGCAGCGGCATCAAGATGCGCACCGCGCGTTCGAGCCCGTCGCGCACGCCGTTGGCCACGATCAGCACGGTGATGCTCATGAATACCGTGTGCCAGAGGATCAGTCGCGGCCAGTCATGGGTCAGGGCCTGGAAGCTCGCTGCCACCACGCGCGGTTCGCTGTCGGTGAAGCTGCCGCGCGCCGTCTGCACCACGTACTCCAGAGACCAACCGGCCACCACGGAATAGAAGGACAAGATGACAAAGCCGGAGATCACCCCGGCCAGGCCCACCAGGCGCCACCAGTGGTTGCTCGCCTCCTCCTCGCCGAGCAGGCGCATGGTGGCGATGGGATTGCGCCGGCCGCGTCGCCCCAGCATGACCTCGGACACCATCATGGGCAGCCCGATGGCGAAGACGCAGAGCAGGTAGAAGAAGACGAAGGCGCCACCACCGTACTCGCCGGCGATGTAGGGAAACTTCCAGAGATTGCCGAGGCCCACCGCTGACCCCGACACCGCCAGAACGAAGGCGGTGCGTGAAGACCAGAGCCCTTGGAGGGACGTGCGGGAGTTTGCAGACATGACGCCTGACGGCAGTGTCGTGGGTGTCGGCCGGGGCCAAGTGACGGCGGATTCTGCGCCTTTTGCTGCGGAGTAACAACCGGCCGCCCGGCGTATACTTCCGCCCATGGCTGGAAAGAAAAAGAAGGGCGGCGCGAAGGCGCCGTCGCGGATCATCGCGCGCAACAAGCGGGCCACCCACGACTACCACGTGGAGCGCCGCTTCGAGGCGGGCCTGTCCTTGCTCGGCTGGGAAGTGAAGAGCCTGCGCGAGGGTCGCGTGCAGATCACGGAGAGCTACGTGCTGCTCAAGAACGGCGAAGCCTGGTTGTTCGGGGCCCGCATCTCCCCGCTGTTGTCTGCCTCGAGTCACGTGATACCAGATCCAGGAAGATCTCGTAAGCTACTGATGCATAGGCAGGAATTGAATTCACTGATCGGCTCGGTCGAGCGCAAGGGCTACACCCTGGTGCCCCTGCAGCTCCACTGGAGCAACGGAAAAGTGAAGTTGGAACTGGGACTTGCGATCGGTAAGAAGAAGCACGACAAGCGCGCCGCTGAGAAGGATCGAGATTGGCAGCGTGATAAGGAGCGACTGAAACTCGCTAGATAACAGTTAGTTGCAGAACTTACCTCAGGTAAGATTTAGATCCCCTATGGTCGGCGATGGCGACTGTCTGCGCCGCTCGTGAGCTGGACAGTGGCCTCAGCGTCGCCCTTCCGTCCCCATCACCTTGCGTACCCTCTCGAAATCACTTGAAAAGTCCGCCCAGCGGCCTAACCTATTGAGTTCTTGGGGGGCGACCTGGCTTCGACGTGGGTCGCGAAACTCCGGGTGCATGCCGAGGTGCAGAGTGCCTCGTTAAATACGCTGCAAATCGATTAGTTGCCAACGACGACAACTACGCACTCGCTGCCTAAAAAACAGTAGATTGCCTTTCGCCCGTCGCGTGCCTGTGCGTGGCGGAACCGAGAGTCATATTTCACAGGATCGCGCCAACGTTTGTTCAGGGCGGAACGCGCTAAAACCCTACTGGACTGGCTAGTGGTCTTCCCTGCTCATCGGGTAGCTGCTAGCGAGACTCAAAGGTGAGATAAGCATGTAGAGCTCGGAGCAGAGGGCTTGCGGACGCGGGTTCGATTCCCGCCGCCTCCACCATCTTTACCTGACAAGGCCGTCCCGAGGACGGTCTTTTCAGTTGTGCCCTTGCCAAGGGACACTCAGGCACATCGGGTCGGGGGCATCTCCGTCTCCAACGTCACCTCCGCCGCCAACCGCTGCCTACGCAACAGCTGTGCGTACAGACCCGATGCCTGCGCCGACAGCTGCTGGTGCGTGCCAACCTGCTCGATCCGCCCCTTGTTCATCACCACCAGACGATCGACGTGCGCCACCGTGGAGAGGCGATGGGCGATGATGACGGTGGTGCGGCCGACCATCAGCCGCGCCAACGCTGCCTGCACCAGTCCTTCGCTCTGCGAGTCGAGGGCGCTCGTGGCCTCATCGAGGATCAGAATGCTCGGGTCTCGTAGCAACGCGCGCGCGATCGCGACGCGCTGCTTCTGGCCACCGGAGAGTTGCAGCCCACGGTGCCCTACTTCGGTCTCGTAACCACCCGGGAGTTCGGCGACGAAGCTGTGGACGCTGGCGTCGACCGCCGCCGCCATGAAACGCGCCTCGTCGATCGCGGCCGCCGCGTCACACCCGTACACCATGTTCTCCCGTATCGTGCCGGTGAACAGCACAGGCTCCTGTTCGACCACCGCGATGTGGGCGCGCAGGGCAAGGCGATCCATTTCGCGCACGTCCATGTCGCCGACGCACAGGCGCCCCTCGCTGGGCGGATAGAAGCCGAGGAGCAGGTTGACCAGCGTGGTCTTGCCGGATCCCGAGGGGCCGATCAACGCCAATTTCTCACCGGGGGCGACGGTCAGGGAGATGCCCTCCAGCGCGCGATGCCCCGCACGGGTCGGATAGGCAAAGGACACCGCCTCGAATTCGATGCAGCCGCTCGCTGCCGCTTGCCGCGATCGCGCCTCACGTTCACCTCCAGCCCCACGGCCAGGCTCGGGTGCGTGTTGCAGCAGCTCGAAGGCTCGCTCGGTGGCGCCCACCGATTGCATCCATTCGCCCCAGAGCGTGCTCAACGTGCCGACGGCCCCCGCGGCCATGTTCGCGTACAGGACGAAGCCGGCGAGATCGCCGACGCTGATCGTGCCGGCGGCCACCAGGCGGCCACCCCACCACAGGGTGACCAGCAAGGCGCCCCCCTGAACCATGGCGTTCACCCCCTGCACCCCGGCGAACATGCGGTTGCAGGCGAGCGAGTGGTCGAGCGCGTCCTGCGTGGCGCGGCCGTAGCGTGCGGTTTCATTCGCCTCCTGGGCGAAGGCGTGCACGACGCGCACGTTGGATAGCGTCTCCTGCGCGTGTTGCGCACAGGCCGCGAGGCGATCTTGGCGGGCCATCGAGTGGGTCTTGATCAACCCGCCGATCCAGCGCGCGGACACCACCATCGCCGGCGCGATCAGCAACGCCACCCCGGCCAGCGTCGGCGACAAGACCAGCAGCATGCTGATACTGCCCAGCGCCATCAGCAGGGTCTGCATGAAGAGCGCCGTCTCCACGGTCAGGGTGGATTGGATCTTCTCGACGTCGGCTGCGAGGCGGTTGGTGAGATCCCCCACGTTCTGGCGATCGAAAAACGCGATCTCCCGCCGCAGCATGGCAGCGTAGAGGCGATGCCGGAGCCTCGCCACGATCTTCGATCCGGTCGAGGCGAAGAGGTAATACTGACCGCTGGCTGCCGCGGCCTGCAGGACCAGCACCAGCGCGCCGATGAGCAGCGCGGCGCCGAGCCACGCGAGGTCTTGCTCGACCACGATATGGTCGATGAACCAGGAGAACACCAGGGGGTACGCCAACTGCGAGCCCGATGCGATGACCAGCAATCCCAAGCCGCCGAGCAGCGGCCAACGAAATTCCTGCAGCAGCCCGAGGCGGCTGAGCCCCTCCGCCTGCCTGCGCCAGCGCCCCGCCGACCGCGACATCAGCTCGCCTCCCGCATGGAGGGCGCGGCGAGGATCTGGTCCACGAAGGCCCGCCAGTTCTCATCGCCGATGAAGTCGCCGGCCCTGACCACCTGTTGGTCGTCAACGAACAGGTACAGCGGTGCTGCGTAGCGCGGATTCAAACGCTGGTACGCACGCCGATCGAGGCGAACGACGCGCGCTCGCAACGCATCCCGCTGGATGAACCTGCGCAGCCGCGCCGGCGGCTCCTGGGAGAGCAACCAAAGCTGAACGCCGTGCCGCTCCATCGGCTCCAGTAACTCCTCGAGCACCGGCAGCTTGCGCCGGCAGTCACCGCACGCGGTGGACAGGAACACCAACACGTTGGCTTGCCCTGCGAGGGCGGCGTCTGCGACGGGCGTACCGTCAACCAGGCGCCTCCCGGAGAACTCGGGGACGGTCGCGTCGATCGCACAGGTGAGCGCGGGCTCGGCGGTCATCGCGTGGCGGAGGCGCGAGGACAGCCGCTGCGTGAGCCACAGGTTCAGCGCGACGGCGGGGACGAGCACGATCAGCAACGCCGTGACGAGTGGGTCAGCCAAGGGGGGCCTCCTCGGTGGGCGTCGCCAGCAGCTGGACCACCGTTCCCAGATGCGCGCTCATGAGGAAGCCTACGAGGCCAGCCGCCGCTACTGACAACCAGGTGCCGAGCGCCAGCGGCGCCTCACCCGCGCCCCAGCGCATGGCCAGCACACAAGCCCCCACCAGCGTGATGTTGCGAAGCAAGTCGGCGGCGCCGAGCGGTTGCGTCGCCTGACCGAAGCAATAGCAGTACACGGGTTGGCGTCGCAGCAGCACCGAGGCGATCAGCAGCCCGAAGAGCGCGAACAGCACCAGGGCGGCGCGCACCCCTAGGTCCACCGTCTGCGCCACGGGCATGAGCAACGCAGCCGCCACCGTCGCCTCGAGCGCGATGAGTCCCCAGGCCACGAACGGCCCCAGGGCATCGGGCACACGGAATTGATCGGTGAGACTGACGATGAAAGACCTTGTGGCCAAGCACTTGCCGAGCACGGCGACCACCAGGGTGATGGCCACGAACAGCCGTGCGATCTCCGCCAGGTACACCGGCGTGGTCATCCGTTCCCCTCCCACGTGAAGCCCATGCCCTGGTGGCTGACCCGTCGCCACCGAACGCGGGCGCGCGTCGCGACCACCGTGTCCGTCCAGTCTTCGTCGTCGCGCGTGCGCGTGCCTGCGCCCAGTCGCGTGCCGAGCCTGCGTGCGACCGCCCAGCTCGCGGGTTCGATCGTCTCGTCTGAGGCGACGGACAAGCCGAGCAGCTTCAACTCCTGGGCGGTGACCGCGTAGTTGTGCGAGTGGTGCTCGAACAGCAGGCGATCGACGATCTCGCCACGCGCCTGCGAGGAGCGCTCGCACCGATGCAGGGCGAGCAGCTCGTGGGCGATGGTCTTCACCTCCAACGTGGTCCGGTAGAAGGCCGTCAGGGTGGTGGGGAACATCGCTTCGGCCATGGTGCTCAGGGCGTTGGAGCGCACCTCATCGTCGCTCAGGTGGAACCACGCCTTCGCCATCTCACCGAATAAGCGCACGTCTTGGCTCGACACGGCCGCGGGCCCGCTACCCTCCCCCGTGCCGGATAGCTGTGGGTCGATGGGCGAGAAGATCGACGCTGGGCTCGCCACGATGTGGTCCCCGCTCAACACCGTCAGCGTGCCGGCCGACTCGCAATAATGGGGGGCGATGAACGTGATGTGCTCGAAGCGCTCGCGCAGCAACAGGGCGATACGCCGGGCCGCGTTGACGATGCCACCGCGAGTGTAGATCAGCACGCCCAGGCGCTCGTGACCGTCGATCGTGTGCAGCGCCTCGTACAGCTCGGCGACCAGGTCGAGCTCCAGGTTCACCGCACCGAGCACAAGAACGGGATGGCCGAGGTGGGTCTCGAGTGTGTTCAGTTCAGGAAAGCTCAGCACGGCGCCCTACCTCGCGCCCCGCAGCAGGCAGGTTGCCACCGCCTCGGTCATGCGCAGCTCCGGGACCAGCTCCTCGACGTAGAGGTACTGGCCACCGGGGTTGTTCTCCAGGAAAACGTACTCATCGTCCTCGGTCACGATGATGTCGAGGGCTCCGTAGGTAAGGTCGTAGCTGTGCACGAACGCGCGACAGCGATCGAGCAACGCGGTAGGCAGCTGCGCCGTTTCGTAGCGAATCTCTGCCGCGTAGTTGCGTACGTCCACCGCCGTACGCGGATCGTCCTGCGAGTGGATCCGAGCCGCGAACACGTCGTTGCCGATCACAGTCACCCGCAGTTCATGCTTCTTGCGAACGTGCCGTTGGAAGAACGATGGCATCACCGCGACGGACTCCACGAGATCCAACTCATCTTCCCCAACGGGCGTGGTGGGAATACCGTCGACCATGCGATCCCGATCGCTCACCTGCTCCGCCGCGAGCAATGGCGAGGACAGGGACTTGAACACGATGCCAGGCTGTGCCCGATGGAACTCCCGCACCGCCGACGGCTGGTTGGTGATGAGCGACGGCGGCACCTGGAAGCCCATACTTGCGGCCCGCAACAGCTGCTCGCCCTTCCACCCCGCTGCGCGCAAGGCCCGCGGGTGGCTCATCCAAAAGCAGTCGAGGCTGTAGAGGAGCCCCATCAGGATATGCTCGACCTCACCGCTCGCGTAGGCGCGCTCCTGAGCGCTGAGCGCATCGCTTGCGAAGGTGAACTCTCCTCGCTTGCGCATCCACACGGCGCCGACCTCATCGATCGACAGCGGCGCCTGACCCCCGCCCTGCAACTGCCCGTGCCAGCGCCCCCGGGAGAACGCCAACTCGAGCGCGTAGTCGCGAGGAAATCTGTCTAAATTCAGGTGGAAGGCGGGCGGTGCGGCATCCGCGATACGCCGCGCAACGCGCTCCGCGTGAAGGTCGCCCGTGTGCGTGACGATCAGAATACGCTTACTCACACTGCCCTACCCCTGGCGTCGAGGCGCACTGGAACACCACGCGCACCCGTTGGTCTCGGTGAGATGGGCATGCCGGTGACGGTATGCGGCATGCCCAACTCGTACGCTAGCTCGCTAGTGACCTAGCAGAAGTTACCGCCGTCGCCCCAGGACGGGCAGAGCACATGACCGCGAAGGTTGACGGTGCAACCAGCCGCGGATACGCCGTCGCGGGTCTGCCACTGCGTACGCTTCTGCGACTGGTGCTCCGACTTCTTCGTTGCTAGCTTGAACGCAAACAGCTCGCCAGACGTTTTCGAGGTGGGTTTGGTCATCGATCGCTCCTTGGATGAAATTGAAGTCCGCTTTATGTCAAACGGCATCTCCAGGAGTAGCACGAACTTCTTGGGAAATGAAACGGCTTTTTGCAAGAGGTCGTCGTTTTTTCAACAATACAGCAAATGGATTCGCGAGTTGCCCACGACCTGCACTTTGCACCTTTCGCCCCTATCGACCGCCTAACGGAATAGTCTTGACTGCCAGGTCACGACTGACCTAGGCGACAGAGCACTGCCTATGAAATTACTTCGCCGTTAGTTGATTCAGCAAGCGTGCAACACTTACTTTCGACGAGCAGCAGCAGCTTACGGCTGTCGAACTCATAAACACGACAGGACGCGGCGCCGACCCTAGGGCAAGGAACAGTGTCGCTAGGGGAGGTCTATTCGGCGGGCGCCGAAGGAAACTAGTCGTCCGACCCCATCCCGGTAGGCTTGCCATCGAGGCTCTTGGTATTTTTGGCCTGCCAGTAGTCCTCGATACCCGCGCGCCCCTTGTTGTCCGCCCATTTGGCCAGCGTCGGCCGCTCGCCCTTGGCCTCGAAGTACGGCACGGCGTACCCGCACGAGGTTTGCACCAAGGTGAGCTCCAACTCGAATAACTGCCTGGCGCCCGTGAACGAGGGGAACAATCCGATTCGCTCCGACCACGCCGGGTCGTCGGCGTGAATCACCGTGGCGTTGCCGTAGAGGCGCAGGATGAGCGGTTGGCGGTCGAAGGAGCAGAACATCAGCGTCATGCGCTGATTCTCGAGCACGTGGGCTGCGGTCTCGTTACCACTGCCCGTCAGGTTCAGCCAGATGACCTTCTGCTCATCCAGCACCCGCAGCGTATCCATGCCCTTCGGGGAGACGTTGACGTAACCCTCGGCACCGGCGGTGGCCACGAAGAACAGGTGCTGCTGCTGGATGAAGTCGATGTGCTTGTCCAGGAGCGCGGGGAACTGATCGGCCATAGCGGTCATCCAGGTCGGGTGTGACCTAGAGTGCCATAGGCGCAAGGACGGCTTCGAATGTGAAGCCACCCTGCCCCTGCAGGCCTCGCCGGCGCCTACGCCAAGCTCGGCATCTCACTGGGTGGGATGAGAGCGCCGCGGTGCTGGATGACCCGCGCCGCTAGTCGGTTCCCCATCGCCGCCGCCTCCGTGGGCGAGCGGCCGCCGAGCGTAGCCGCGAGAAACGCGGCGTTGAAGCTATCACCGGCACCGGTGGTATCGACGGGCTGGATCACTTGCTCGACGGCGACGTGGGTGGGGTCCACCACCCCCTCCCTCACCACGTAGGCGCCGTTGGGACCGTTCTTGACCACCACGAGCCCAGCGCCGAAGGATCGCCATCGGTGTGCGTGCTCAACCGGCGTGGACGGGCCGAACAGCTGGTCATCATCCTCGCTGGTCGGCAGCACGATGCTGGCCGTTTGGCCTACCTCCGTGAGGCAACCGCGAGCCTGGTCCGTGGACTGCCAACCGTAAGGACGGTAGTTGCCGTCGAAGGCGACCTCCACCCCTCGCCGGCGACAGGCTCGTGCCACTTCCAGCAGCTGATTGCGCTGCTGGGGCTGTAGGATCGCGAGGGAAATGCCACTGAAGTAGAACAGGTCACTCTCCCACGCGCTGCCGATGGCGGCGGGCGCCTGCGCCAGGGCGAAGAAGTCCCGCGCTGCCGACTGATCGCGCCAGTAGGTGAAGAAGCGCTCGCCCGCTTCGTCCGTGCGAATGGCGTAGAGGCCCGGCACCCGCGTGGGGTGGCGTACGATGCGGTCCGTGCTCACGCCCTCGCCGTTCAGGCGCTCGACGATCGCTTGCGAGTACGTGTCTTCCCCCAAGGCCGTCACGTAGCTCACCTCATGGCCAAGGCGCGCGAGGTACACCGATGTGTTGAGGGTATCGCCGGCGATACCCAACTGCGCAGCGCCCAGGACGCTCCCGGAGGCGGTGGAGGCGAGCTCCAGGAGGGGCTCACCGAAGACGGTGATACGGGCCATCGCTCGGCACTCGCTGACGCTTAGGAGAAGAAGAGGCCGCCGTTGATATCCACGTTCGCGCCGGTGACGAAGCTCGATTGAGGCGAGGCCAGGTACCATACCAGGTCCGCCACCTCCGAGGCCTTGCCCTCACGGCGCAGCGGGGTCGCCCCGGCCACGTTCTTGCGGATCTCGTCCTTGGTGAACGTGTCGTGGAAGGTGGTGCTGATCATCCCCGGGCACACGCAGTTGACGCGGATACCCGAGGGGCCGAGTTCCTTGGCCATCGCTCTGGAGAAGGTCATCACTGCGCCCTTGGAGGTCGCGTACGCGGAAGCGCCACCGCCACCGCCGTCGCGGCCTGCCTGGGAAGCGAAGTTGACGATCGTCGCCCCTTCGCTCATGTAGGGCACCACGGCGTGCGTGGCGAGGAACGTGCTGGTCACGTTCAAGCGCATCAGCCGGTCGAAGAACTCATCGTCCATCTCCGCAAGCGCCTTGCGCGCGACCAGGCCGCCGACCACGTTGACCAACACATCGATCGAATCACCGTAGGCCTCACGGGCCTTGGCCACGAGGTTGTCCACGTCCTGCTTCTTGGTCATGTCCCCGGCGACGGCGATGGCCGTCCCCCCTGCCTGCTCGATGCTCGCCACGGTTTGCGCACCGGAGTCTGGGTTGCTGCAGTAGTTGACGACGACCCGGGCCCCCTCGGCGGCGAGCTTCTCGGACACGGCGCGGCCGATGTCACGGGCACCCCCGGTAACGATGGCGACCTTTCCTTCGAGCGTTTTCATAATCGTTATCCTTCGCTGTGATCTGCTTCTGTGAGTGAGTGTTCTTGGTAGAGGTAGGGTCCGCGCCAGCGGTAGACCTGATCCTTCATGGTCAAGGCGTGGGTGGTCTCGGGCGCGGGATCGCCGTTGGCAACGATGAAGACGCGCTCTCGCCCGTCACGGGCGATGAGCAACACGGCGGTGTAATCCCCGTCATCTCTCAGCACCTCGATGTCGGCGATCTGGCCTACGGGGCCATCCGTGAGCTCGGTCACCGGGCTGTAGTGGCCATGCGGCTCGATGACGCTCGCGAACAGGGTGTCGCCGTCGGCTTGTCGGCGGATGATCAGGCCTGCGTCCCGACGCAGGTTGAAGTTCGGGTCGTTGGCGCCAAGGCGAGCGAACACCCATTCGTCGCCGGCCGCGACAGCGCTGGTCAGGGTGTAGAAGCGACCGCCGGCCAGCCATTGGAAGCGAGCACGAGCACTCTCCCCACCCGGTCGGCCGTGCGCCTCCACCCACAGGTGTTGATAGCCGTGGCTCGCGCCCAGCGCCGCCTTGGCCTTCGGCGGCGTCACCGTGAAGTCAGCGCCCAGGTGTTGGCCCATGTACCAGAAGGGCAGGTCGTAGCGATGAACGCCATCGCTCGCCACGCGGAGGAGGTCGATCACCACGGGCTCGCCCGCGACCTGCACCATCGCCATCGTGCGACGCAGGGTGGTGTCCGGATAGGCGGCCGCAGCAGTGGCGCTCACCACGTGCGCCCCAGCCTGGCTTGCGTCGAAGAACGCCAGGTCGGCGTGGTGCTGACTGGCGATCTCGTAGCGACCTTCGAAGTGGGAGCGCTCGTCCCGCACCAACGTGTTGTGCGCGATTGTCTGTTTCGCCCAACTCGTGTTCTCCGGGAGGTAGTTGCCGCCCCCTTTCTGGCCGATGTTGACGAAGCGCGCCATGCCGTAGTCCTGCAGCACTTCCTGCCCTTCGGCATAGAGGGAGAACGCGAGCTTGTCGTAGTGGCCGTGACTCAGCCCCTGCGCGGAGTACTTGAATACCAGGGTCAGCGGTGTGGTCGGCGAGCGCAGCACCGCGAGGCCACCCTCGCTGCCCTGTGCACCGTCAGCGTAGTTCACCGAGTGGCGGACCAGAGGTTCGCGGAGCCCTTGGTGGAGATCACGAGCGACGGCGAAGCCGGCGTCGTCCAGAGTCACGCGCCCTTGGGCATGCGCGATGTCGAGCAACTGCGGGTCGTGGTCGCCCGCGTGATAGGCGATATCCACCGCTGTGACTACGGACTCGGTGAGCCAGGACATACCCTTCTGGGCATCATTGAGCGGGAAGAACTCACCGTCGGCATCCGTCAGGTTCAGCAGCGCCTTGATCGCCTTCAGCAACACGCCGTCCTTGTAGCCCATGATCTGCAGTTCGGGGCGCGCGTTCTGCAGGCTCTGGCCGAAGATCAGAAACGGGTACATCGCGTAGCGCTGGTAGTACGGTCCCTCCGTGTAGTAACCGTCGGGGGAGAACGGCTCATCGAGGTTGGCGAGAAAGCCCGCCACCTGGCCGCGCTCGCGGATGAAGCCGCCGTCGTCGTCACGGGCGCTGAAATCGGCGTCTTCGATCTGCAACCCGTAGAGCGCCCGCTGCACCAGCTCCTCGTCCTGCATGACGAGACCGATCATGCCGACGGCCGCAGTGCCCCAGGTGCTGTGGTTGTGGATGCGATTGAAGAACTGAGGATTGCCGACGGACAGAAAGTCGGCGAACGGGCGAAATAGGTTCGTCTCCAAACGCTCACGCTGCTCCACGCTCAGGTATTCGTAGATGGCGTCGTAGCCCTGACTCGCGTAGAGCAACCAGTTCGCATCGTTCAGGCACTGCCAGAACAACTTGCCCCGCGCGTAGGACCGCTCCTGGGGATGCAGGGGCAACTCTGCGTACATGCCCTCGTACTGCAGCAGCATGTCCCGCAGGTAGACGGCGTACTTCTCATCCTCGAGGAGTTGATACAAGGCACCGGCCTTCGGCATCAGCAGGAAATTGCGTTTGTGGCGCTCGTGGCTATACCCGCCGGAGAAATCGCGCGGAGGTGGCGTGTGAATGCCGGTGGCGATCTCCGCGTCCACTTCGGCCGTCACCCGCGCCAGGGTGGCGTCGAACAGCGGCGTGCGACCGAGCCCCGCGCGAATCCGTTGCACGCCCTCCTCGGTCATGACCAGCTTCGGGTGCTCCGCGAACGCGGGACGAACGAGTGCAGCCCCGATGGCGAGCACCAACACTCCCCACACCAGCCACCCGGGGCTACCCGAAGCGCGCAGCAAGCACCCAGCGCGTTGTCCTGGGGGTGCTGGCCGGGAATATTGGTCTAAGCGCATATCGATACTGTACAGATCAATCACTCAAAACTGAACAGGCCAAATGACCCTGAATCAGCTCGATTCCCTATACCACTGAGTGCATCCACTAGCGATTCGTGCTACACAAATATCCGCAGAATGCCCCATAATTGGACTGACCAATCTAGGAGAGCAGTCCCTTGAGTGATCACCGCCTCTACCAAACCGTGGCCGAACGGCTGAAAAAGCGCATCGCCGACGGCGTGTACAAACCAGGCGATCGGCTACCGGGAGAGCGGGAGTTGGCCGACGAACTCGGGGTGAGCCGCGTCACGGTGCGGGAAGCGGAGATCGCGCTACAGGCGATGGGGTTTATCGCCGTCAAGCCTGGCTCCGGTGCCTACGTCATCGACCGCATCGCCACCGATCATCCCGGTGACGTGCCCGCGGTCACCGCGTTGGAGCTGACCCAGGCGCGCCTGCTGTTCGAATCGGAAGCCGCCGCGTTAGCCGCCCGCGCGATCTCCGACGAGACCCTCGTCCACCTGACCGCACTCGTCTCGGTGATGTCCGAGCCCGACCCGAGTGGCGCCGACACCTCCCTGGATGCAGATCGGCAGTTCCACCTGACCATCGCGGCGGCCTCGGGCAACGCAGCGGTGCAAGACACGATCGAGCGGCTCTGGCGCATGCGCACGGAACTGCCCGCCGTACAGCAAGCCCACGCCGCGGTCTGCTGCGACGACATGGCGAAGGAACGGGGCAAGGAACACGAACGCATCCTCGACGCCCTCAAGCAGCACGACCCGGCGGCAGCCCGAAGCGCCATGCAGGATCACTTCTCGCGCCTGCTGGCGTCGATCATCGACGCCTCGGAGGCGCAAGCCGTCGCCGCCCTGCGCGTCGAGGCGGCGGCGCGCAGGCAACGGTTCCTGCAGAACCTGCCCCAGTCGGACGCCGGGTGACAGCGATGATCCAGTACACCCCCACAAGACTCCCCCTGGCCTGCCTGCTAGGTACCCTCCTGGCCTCGTCGACCTGCGCGGCTGTCGCAGCACAGAGCACGCGAGTGACCTCTTTGGCGGAGTTTCAGGCGGCCACCGCCAGCCTCAGCCCCGGCGATACCGTCGTCCTCAGCAACGGACGCTGGCGCGACGTGGAGCTGGTACTGAAGGGCGTCGGGCGGGAGGACGCGCCCATCACCCTGCGCGCCGAGACGCCGGGCGAAGTGCTCATCACGGGCGAGTCCAACCTCTCGCTGTCCGGTGAACACATCGTCGTCTCCGGACTCGTCTTCAGGGACGGCTTCACCCCGACCAGCGAGGTGATCTCCTACCGCACGGCGAAGGACCAGCTGGCCAATCACACGCGCGTCACCAACGTGGTCATCGACAGCTTCAGCAACCCCGAGCGCCACTCCGCGGACACCTGGGTGGCGATCTACGGCAAGCACAATCGCTTCGATCACAACACCCTCCTGAACAAGGGCAACCGAGGCGTCACCCTCGCCGTGCGCATGAACACGGAGGCGAGCCGGGAGAACGGCCACATCATCGAGCGCAACTACTTCGGCCCCCGGCAGACGCTCGGTTCCAACGGCGGTGAAACCCTGCGCATCGGCACCAGCCATTACTCGCGCGAATTCGCCAACACGATCGTGCGCGAGAACTACTTCGACCGCACCAGTGGTGAACTCGAGATCATCTCCAGCAAGTCTTGTGGTAACCAGATCCGCGACAACGTGTTCTTCGAGAGCCAGGGCACGCTCACCATGCGCCACGGTCACTACACCACCGTGGAGAACAACTACTTTCTCGGCAACCGCAAGCCCAACACGGGTGGCATCCGTATCATCAACGAGCACCAGACGGTGCGCCACAACTACCTCTACGGGCTTACCGGCCATCGCTTCCGCGGCGCCCTGGTGATCATGAACGGCGTGCCCAACGGCCCCATCAACCGCTACGACCCCGTGATCGACTCGGTCCTCGACCGCAACGTGGTCATCGACAGCGACCACATCCAGCTCTGCGCGGGGGCCGACGAGGAACGCTCAGCACCGCCCACGGGCACGACGATGCACGACAACATCATCCTGTCGCAGACCACTCCCGCGCCCTTCACGGTGTACGACGACATCTCCGGTATCAGCTTCGATGGCAACATCCTGAGCGACGGCGCCAGCGCCCCCCTCGAGCAGGGCTTCGAGCATGTGCCCTACGCCGTGCGGACCACCGATGAGGGCTTGCGCGTGCCCGAGGACTCCCTGCTCGAGCGTATCGGCTTCGACGACGTGCGCTTGCCGGTGACCAAGCGCGACACCGGCGCCGCCTACTACCCCAAGCAAGAGATCGCCATGGCGTTTCGCAGCGGGCGCGAAATCCCCGTCGCACCGGGCACCAACACGATCCTGGAGGCCATGCGCGAGAGCCAGCCGGGCGACGTGCTCGTGCTGGAGAACGCCGGCGAATACCTGCTCACCAAGTACGCGCCGACCTCGCACACCCTCACGATCCTGGCGCGCGCCGGGGAGAAGCCGGTCATCCGCTCCGAGAAATCCAGCTTCTTCATCATCGACAACGGCGGCTCCCTCGAGCTCGACAACCTCAGCATCGATGGCGCCGAGTCCCCTGACCTCGCTGGCAACAACGTGATCAGCACCAGCCGCTACTCGATGAATCAGAACTACTCGCTGGTGGTTCGCAACAGCCGCGTGACCAACCTCGACGTCAACCACAGCTACGATTTCCTCAAGGTGTATCGCAGCACCTTCGCGGACCGCATAGAGATCCTCGACACGGCGATGATCAACATCACCGGCTCGATCCTGGCGTTGGATAAGGAGACCGACGACCTCGGCATCTACAACGTCGAGAACCTACGGGTGGAGCGCAGCACCTTCGAGGACGTACAAGGAGCCGTGGCTAACCTCTACCGGGGAGGCACGGACGAGAGCACCTTCGGTCCGATCGTGACCATCGCGGACAACACGCTGACCAATGTGGGCCTGGGCAAGCGCAACAAGTCGGGCGCCTCGATGCTGTTCCATGGTGTGCAGAAGCTGCACATCAGCGACTCGAACTGGGACGGCAGTGCCCCCTTGACCCTCTTCCTCACCAACGGTGAGCCCATCACGCAGATTCGCGATGTGGTCATGAAGAACACGCAGCCCATTCGGGCCAACCACGCGGGTTACGAGGCGGAGAACGTCACCTACCAGTAGCGGCCGCTTCTCGACCGCCTAGCCCAGCAAGCTCGGCAGCCACAGGGACAGGGCCGGCACGTAGATCACGGCGATCAAGGCCAGTATCAGCGCCCCGTAGAAGGGCCATATCGTGCGCACGGTTTGCTCGATCGGTATCTTGCCGATCGCGCAGCCCACGAACAGCACTGCCCCCACCGGCGGGGTGACCAGGCCGATCCCCAGGTTGAGCAGCAGCATGATGCCGAACTGCACCGGATCCATCCCCAGCTCCGAGGCCATCGGCAGGAAGATCGGCGTGGTGATGATGATCAGCGGCGCCATGTCCATGAAGGTGCCTAGCAACAGCAACACGACGTTGATCAGCAGGAGCAGCAGCAGCGGGTTCTCGGTGATACCGCGCAGGAGCGCCGCCAGCTGCGTCGGCGCCTCCAGCAGGGCGAGGAGCCAGCCGAAGGCGCCCGCGGCCCCGATCACGATCATCACCATGGCCGTGGTGCGCACGGAGGCCGTGGTCGCGGCTAGGAAGCCCTCCCAGGTCAACGAGCGATACACCAGCACCGCCACCAGGATGGTGTAGACGACGGCGATCGCGGCCGACTCGGTGGGGGTGAACACACCCGATAGCACGCCGACGACGATGATCGCTGCCGCGAGCAGACCGGGTATGGCGGCCGCGAACGCGGCGACGAACGCGCGCCAACCGGGAAACGCCCCTTGGGGGTAGTTGCGTTTCGCGGCCACCGCGTACGCGGCCACCATAAGCAGGAGTCCGGTGAGGATGCCGGGGATAACCCCCGCGAGAAACAGGTCGGCCAGGGAGATGCTCACGCCGGCCGCGGCTGCATAGATGATCATGTTGTGCGACGGCGGGATCAGCAATCCGGTGATCGCCGAGGTGGCGGAGACGTTGACCACGTAGTCCTTGTCGTAGCCTTTCTCCTCCATCATCGGACCGAGGGTCGAGCCGATGGCCGACACGCTGGCGATGGCGGAGCCGGAGACGGCGCCGAACAACATGGACGCCCCCACATCGACCTGGCCCAGGCCGCCGCGCGTACGCCCCAACGCGGCATCCGCCACGCGAATCAAACGCTCGGCGATGCCGGCCCGGTGCATCAAGTCACCGGCGAACACGAAGAACGGAATCGCCATCAGGGCGAAGATGTTCATGCTCGCGGCCATGCGCTGAAAGGCGACGACCAGCGGGATGTCGAGCATGGCGAAGGTGACCAGGGACGCTAGCCCTAGGGCGAACGCCACCGGCACGCCGATGAGCAGCAGCGCGATCAACACGCCGATGAGTACCGTCAGTTCCATGCCTGGGGCACCTCCGTGTTGCGCAGTTCCGCGACGAGCTGTTCCAGCGAGAACCCGGCGATCAGCCCTCCCGACAGGGCGATGGGGACGTAGGCGAATCCGCGCGCAATCCCGAGCGTCGGTATCACGTGTTGCCAGGTGGCCCGCGCCAGCTCGATACCGAACACCACCATCGCCACCCCGAAAGCCACCACGATCAGGTGCGCGATCACGCGGACGGGCCGGCGCAGCGCGGATGGCAGGTTATCGGCGAAGACGGCGATGCGGATGTGAAAGCCTTCGCGCACCCCTGCCGCCGCGGCGATGAACACGTACCAGATCATAAGCAGGAGCGCCGCCTGTTCGGCCCAGGCCGGACTGGCGTTGAGGACGTAGCGAGCGAACACCTGCAGGCCGATGATGGCCGTCATGACCAGCAGGCCGAGGGCGGCAAACCACTTCGCCAACACGCTGATCTGGCGGCTGCCCGCCCATGAAGACCTATCCATTCTCATCGCCTAGTTGTGCACCGAGATTCACGATGTCGTCCACCACTCCACGCATCTGCCGCGTGGTCACGAAGCGATCCCAGACCGGCAGCATCTGTTCGGAGAAGGCGGCGTGATCGACCGCCTCGACCACCTGGACGCCGGCGTCGGCCACCCGTTGCCGGGAGATACCCACCCGCTCATCCCACAGGGCTCGCATCACGGGGACGGAGTCGGCGGCGGCGGCCTGCAGATAGGCCTGTTCCTCCCCGGACATTCGGTCCCAGCTACGGCGTGAGCCCACCACCAGTTCCGGCGCCATCACATGGCGGGTCAGGCTGAAGTGCTGGGCGGCTTCGAAGTGACGCGAGCTCTCGTAGGACGGGTAGTTGTTCTCCGCCCCGTCCACCACCCCCTGCACCAGGGACTGGTACACCTCGCCGTAGGGGATGGGCGTCGGGTTGGCGCCGAGGGCCTGGATCATCGCCACGTAGATATCCGACTTAGGCACGCGGATCTTCATGCCCGCGATGTCCTTGGGCGAGACGATCGGCCGCTTGGTGTTGTAGAAGCAGCGCGCCCCCGAGTCGTAGTAGCACATGCCGCGCAGGCCGAAGGGCATCATGGCGTCGAGGATCTGGCGACCGATGGCGCCGTCGAAGGTGGCCCGCGAGTGGGCGATCGAGCGGAATAGAAACGGCAAGGCCAGCACGATGGAAGCGGGGACGATCGAGTTCACCGGGGCGAGGTTGACCCGGGTCAAATCGAGCCCGCCGAACACGGCGATCTCGAGCGTATCCTTCTCCGCACCTAACTGGCCCCCGGGGTAGACCCGCACCCGCATCTCACCGTTGGTGCGCTCGTCGAGCAAGCGATCGATCGCGTGCAAGCCCTGGGTGGTGGGGTAGTCGTCCGGCTGCGAGTCCGCGGCGAACAGGGGCCGCGCGCCGCGACGCCTGGCGCAGCCGGTCAGCAGCAACGGCGCTAGCAGCAGGGTCCGCCGAGTAATCATCGGCCCAACCATCCGCCATCCACTGGCAGCAGCGTGCCGTGGATGTAGTCCGCGGCGGACGAGGCCAGGAACACGGCTGCGCCACCGAGATCGGCAGGGTCACCCCAGCGCGCGGCGGGGATGCGCTCGAGGATCTGTCGGTTGCGCACCTCGTCGGCGCGCAAGGCGGCCGTGTTGTTGGTGGCGAAGTACCCTGGGACGATCGCATTCACGTTGATCCCGGCGCCCGCCCATTCGTTGGCGAGCAAGCGGGTCAGGCCTGCGAGTCCGCTCTTGCTGGCCGTGTACGACGCCACCCGGATACCGCCCTGCAACGACAGCAACGAGGCGACATTGATGATCTTGCCGCGACGCTGATCGCGGATCATGGACTTGGCCGCCGCCTGCGCCAGGAAGAACGGCACCTTGAGGTTGGTGCCCAGCACATCGTCCCAATCGTCCTCGCTGAAGCTCAGGGCGTCTTCGCGCCGGATAATGCCAGCGTTGTTGACCAGGATGTCGACGGGACCCAGCGCCTGCTCACATTGCTCGATCACCTCCGGCGCGACGGCAGCCGTGCTGAGGTCGGCCATGACCACAGCACTCTCCCCCCCTAACTCTTGGATGAGGCGCTCCGTCTCCTTCGGCTCCGAGCGCCCGACCAGCGCTACGCGGGCACCAGCGCCGGCAAGAGCCACCGCCATCGCTTGCCCCAGGCCTGTATTGGCGCCCGTGACCACGGCGACCCTACCCGTCAGGCTGAATAGCGGTGTGCTCATGCTGGCCTACCCTGTGTGTCGATGTTGATGGGCGCGCCTCGGGGCATCACGATCTCGGGCGCCGGGTGGAGTCTCTCTCGATCAAACGGGGGGTGGTCTCGTTAGGCCCCGTCGCCTTGCTGTCGTCGCTCTCGAACTCGAACAGTCGCTCGGCCGCCAACCTACCGATCTTGCGAGCCGGCGTACGCGCCGTCGTGAGTCGCGGCCACACGCGAGTGGCCGTCTCGAAGTCGTCGAAGCCCACCACCGACAGTGCGTCCGGTGGCGTCTGGCCGGCCACGTGCAAGGCCTGCAACACACCTGCGGCCATCTCGTCGTTGGAGGCGAACACCGCGGTCGGCGGCGGATCGAGATCGAGAATCTCCGCCCCGAGCGCCAGACCCGACTCGAAGGTGTAGTCACCTTGCAGCACGTACTCGGGGGGCAGCGATATGCCGAACTCGGCCAGCCCTTCCTCGAAGCCTGCCCGGCGCTCGTGCGACGAGCGAAAGCTGCGACGCCCCACGAGTACCGCCAAGCGCTTGTGCCCAAGGTGCGCCAGGTGCCGAGCGGCCTCTCGCCCGCCCACCCGATCGTTGGTCACGATCATGCGCCGCTCCATGTCGAGGGCGATGGAGGCGATGCGAATGTACGCGCAACCCAGCTCGCGCAGCACTTCGGCCAGGCGTTCGTCTTCGGACACCGACGGCGTCAGGATCACGCCGTAGAGCTTCTGCACCTCCACGAAGCGGCGGGCGTCTTCGACGAAGGTCTCGCTCTTTCGATCGCACGGGTGCACCACGAGTTCGTAGCCGGTCTGGCGCAACACGTCGAGGATCCCGTGCTGGATGTTGACCACGTACTGCGGGGTGGGGTTATCGGTGATCAGGCCCACCAGATAGGAACGGCGCGACGCGAGCCCGCGCGCCTGTGGATCAGGGCGATAACCGATTTCGCGGATCAGCCCCTTGATGCCCTTGCGCGTGGCCTCGTTCACGGTGGGTGAATCGTTGATCACGCGCGAGACGGTTTTCTTTGAGACGCCCGCCAACTCCGCCACGTCGCGGATGGTCGGCTTACGGCCCTCTTTGTTGCTCTCGACCCACCGTCGCGCCGCGGCTGCGTAATCGATGGCTGATTTTCGACTGGTTCGTCCCACCTGAGCGATCCTCTAGTGCTCCGCTGAGGCCGCACTGTCCGGCATCGGCTGCCTGGCTTCGAACGTCACATCGAACGCGCCAACGCCACCGAACTGGACCTTGGCATGCGAGTCCACCGTCACCTCGTGGATACCGGTCAAGGCTCCACACGAGACGAAAGTGCCCGCCTCCAAGGTCAGGCCACGGGCGGTACACAGGGCGAGGAGGAAGCGAAGCGGCGCCAGCAGGCCGCCCTCGACGTCCGTCACCGTAGCCGCGCCAGCGAGCACACCGTCGACGTGCACCCTAGCGCTGAGCTCCTCCTCCGCGAGCGTGTGCCACTGGGGAATCGCCGGCCCCACGAGCAACCCTCCGTTGTTGCCGAAGTCGCACACCACGCACACGGGGCCGATACGGTTGATGTCCGCCATCGGGCTGCTGGCGATCTCCGCACCCACGTGCAACGTGATGCGTTCGATCAAGTCGTCGTCACCGTAGACTCGACCGTCCGGCGGGAACGCCTCATCGAGGCAAAAGATGAACTCCGCCTCCACCGCCGCAAAGCCGCCCTCGAAGATCGCCATAGTGTGCTGCTCGCCCACGGCGGTGTGCGCGAGCGATGCTCGATAGATCGGCCCCGAGAGGCGCGCCGCGCCGAGCACCTCACGCAGATCAGTGGGCACGCCGCCCACCTTCCAGCCAGCCACCCTGTCCGGCCAACGCGCCATCGATGCGCTCTGCACGGAATAGGCGTCCTCGAGGCTGGCCGGGAGTTGACCCGGGAAGCTATCGAGGGCCCGTGCGCCCAAGCGGGCACTCACCAGGCGCTGCGACACCTCTTCGAGCGCTGGGGAAAGCGGTCGCGGCTCGGCGGGATCGTTCTCCAATGGCATTCAGGTCATCCTTCGCGAGAAGATCTACCGAACAAACTCACTCGGTGAGACGGCATACACTGAACCGCCAATGGCTCGAAGCATTCGAGACTTATTGTCACCGGTGTCAAGAATAACGCCTCGTTTCGCGCTTTTCTAGCGGCTGTGGGCAATGTCCTGGCGGCCAATCACGAAGGCGAGCACCTCCCCGGCAGGGTACCAGCGAGCCTCAGCTCGCCAATCTTCAGGAGAACGGCAAGCAGTCGATCCATGCCACCGTGCCCCTCCCCACCTATGATCACGTGCACTGGCGCGCCGGACATGGGGGATGTCTCAGCAGACAATCCCCACCCGACCGCCCGGAAAGCCCCCGGCAAGCTGCCGGGGCTTTCTGGCTGTAGCGTCAGTGTGGGCCGCTTGGAAACGGCCTATCAGAAGCGATAGCTCGCACCGAGCGCGAGGCGTCGGTCCGGGAAGCCGACGAAGCACAGGGGCCCGGTCTCCGCCACGCAGTGCTGATCGATACGCTCCTCCGTGATGTTCACGGCCTGGAACTCGACCGCGAAGTTATCGGTGAAGGCGTAGTTGATGCTGGCGTTGAGCTGACCGCGGTCCAGCGTGTTGACGGGGAAGCTGAAGGTGCTGCTACCGCTGGTGTTCGCACCACCACCGAAATCCTGCGTGCGGAAGCCCTCGCGCCAGGTGTAGCGCACGCGGGCGGAGAGACCGAACTTCTCGTAGAAGAGCGTGACGTTGTAGGCGTTCTTCGAGAAGTCGAGCAGCCCGCGGGGGATGGAGACATCCCCCAGCACATCCAGGCCACGACCGGAGGTGGTGTCGATGACCGAACCGCCGCTGAAGTCCTGGTAGGTGTAGTTGGCGAGGATGCCAAAGCCGGACGCCCACCCGAGGGTATCTTCGAAGGCGGACAGGTTGTACTGGAAGGCGAGTTCGATGCCCTGCTGCGTGGTGGTCTCCGGATCGTTGGTCGGGGTGGTGCGATCCACGCATAGCCCCATGGTATCCGGGTCTCCCAGGACATTGGGGATGACGTTGGGGTTGAAGATACCGCCCCCGGGGCAGTTCGGATCCGTCTCACGGGCGAGACCGCTGGTGGTGGTCGGATCGTCGACCAGCAAAGCGCCGTCGAAGTCGACCCCAATGATGTTGGTGCGTTCCTTGCGGAAGTACCCGATGCTGGCGATGGCCGCTGGCGCGAAGTACCACTCCACGGAGAGGTCGTAGGAATCCACCTCCTCGGGCTGCAGGTTCGGATTACCAAGGGCGATGACCGAGTTCTCCTGATCGTCCGCCGCGAAGGCCGTGTTCACATCACTGAAGTTCGGGCGACGAATGTCAGACCCGAAACCAAGGCGCACGAGCAGATCGTCGCGCGGCTGGATCACGAGGTTGGCGCGAGGCAGGAAGAAGTCCGCGTTGCCCTTAGTGGACTCGAGGGCACGTACCCCGTTCTGGTCGGCGAAGCCGAAGGCCACGGAGTCCGTCTCCGTGTCGACGTAGCGCAGGCCGACGTTACCGCGCACGATGCCGGCCTCGAAGTTGGCCTGGGCGTAGAAGGCGATGGTGTCCTCGGTGACATCGTAGAACTGGTTCTCGTCCGAGGCCAACATCAGGATGTCGGGGCTGTCCGGATCGTGCTCGATCACCGCGTCCTGGAGGATCTGAACCGTGCCATCAGGATCGGAAAAGGCCCGGTTGGGATCGACCAGGAGGAAGTTGGAGATGAACAGATCCCGGCCGTCGGCATCGCCGTAGTTGTCTGGCCCCGGGACCAGCAACTCCTCGAACAGCAGGCCGCTCGGGCTATCTACCAGCTGGCTGAAGCCACCGATACGATCCTCGATGTCATCGAAGCGGCTGGACGCCTGGTTGTAGCGTGCGCCGAAGTCGATCGACGTGAAGGCCTTCCACTGGAGATCGACGTTGAAGTCGAGGCGGAACGCCATGTCTTCGTTCTCGGTGGTGTTACGACCGACGATCACCTGATCGAGCACGACGTTGGCGGGGTCCGTCAGGTCTGCGACGGTCGGCGCGAAGGGCGAGTTGAAGTTGATGCCCCAGGCCAGTGACCCGTCGGAGAGGTCGTAGATGAAGGGCACGCAGTTGTCGTTGCTGGTGCCGTCCTGCGGACAGTTGGGATTGAGGAAATTGAGCGTGGTGCTCAGGTTCGGGTTCTCCGTGTCCGAGGTGGTCGAGGCGATCTCGCCCCGGACGGTCCAGCGATCACCGGTCCACTCCGTCGCGAAGGCAAACACCTGGCTGTCGGTCACTCGCGAGCCCGTGTCGCTCGAGAAGCGCAGGTTCGGGTCGTCGTCGTCGTTGGCCAGGTCAGGCTCGAGCTCACCGCGCAGGGCCGCTGGGAATTCACCGGGTCCCACGCCGAAGTCGACGATCTCGAAGGCCGTGGGAATGCTGATGTTTCGTAGCGTGCTGACGCCGGAGGCCTGCAGACGGTAGCTATCCTGGCTGCGTTCCTGCTCGTTGATGATGGCGTCGAAGCTGAACTTCAGCTGGTCGCTCGGTGCCCACTCCAGGGTCGTCGCGATGTTGGTGGTTTCGTAATCGAAGTTCTCCTGCTCCTGCACCAGGAACTGGATGCCGAGGAACTCGGCAGGGTCTGCGCCGGGCGGCGAGGCGATGTTGTCGCGGTCCGTACGTGGGCGGAAGGACACGGACTCCTGCTCCGTGTAGCTGCCGCTGACGACGAACCCGATCGACCCGATGCCCGTGTCCCAGGAATTACCGAAGGCGCCTGACAGGCGGGGCTGGCGGCCGTCAGTCGTGAGACTGCTATCCTCCACCTGGATCCGCGCCGACGCCAGGATCTCCGAGAGCTCCAACGGGCGGATCGTGCGCAGGTTGATGGTGCCGCCGACCGAGCCCTCGATGGTCTTGGCTTCGGGGGACTTGATCACCTCCACGGCGGAGATGATCGCGGGGTTGACGTCTTCGAAGTCGATACCGGTGCGGCTCGACCCGGAGGCGACGGTGGACACACCGTTGAACTCGACGCGATTCGCGTTGGTGCCGCGAATCTGCACGCCCGTGCCGACGCCCGCCGTACGCGTGATCTGGATGCCCGTGACGTTCTCGAGCACTTCAGCGAGGTTCTGATCCGGCAGCTTACCGATGTCCTCGGCAACGATGACCTCGACGAGGTTGTCGGAATCGCGCTTCTGGTCGATCGCGCTCGCCAGGGATCCGCGGATGCCCTGAACGACGACTTCGTCGATAGGCCCTTCCTGCTGCGCGTTAACGGTGGCTGGTGCCGCCATGGCGGCGGCATAGACGGCAAGCGCAGACGCGCTGAGACGATGTTTCACTGGTTTGACCCCCCCGGATCCGGAAACTGCGTTAGCGGAAACCCCATTGGCTCCCTCAGCGTCAAGCATACGCAAAATGTCACCGGTGTCTACACCGATTGCATATCGCGTCCTAAGCCTCCAGGAGTCGCGCTGCAGTTGCCGGTTGCCAGAGCGTGGGCTACGGTCTTGGTCAGGAAATGCGACGCGAGCTCCGACCGTTGAAAGGACAATAGCTCATGCAAATTAACTACTTATCGCGAATGGCGATGAGCCTGCTGGCAATGTGGTCGGCAGCGGCACTCGCCGTGGGGACTTCGGCGCAGCGGCTCCCTGACATATTGTCCCTAGAGACAATAAGCGCGAGCCACTACCTTCCGGACTTCTCCTATGCGGGGTATCGGAACGGCCTCGATGCGCTACCGGTAGCGAGCGGGCGTGTATTCCTGGTCGACGACTTCGGCGCCAAACCCGATGACGAGATCGACGATACGAAGGCCATCCAGCAAGCCATCGCTGCAGCCACGGCGGCAGTAGGCCCGGTCATCGTTCGCTTCTCGCCGGGGCGCTACCGGGTGTCGGCGGTGTTGCGCATCACCCGATCCAATTTCGTCCTGCAGGGCGCAGGGTCAGGTCCCGGCGGCACGGTGCTGAGCTTCCCGAGGCCGCTCAACCAAGTCGATCAGAGCGACTCCCTCGACGAGTTGCGCAAGTATCTGGTCAAGCTCGACAAGCGCCAGGTGGAGCCTGCAAAGAACCTCAATGACCTGTTCTCTGAGTATTCCTGGAGCGGCGGTTTTGTCTGGATCCAGAAACCGGGGGTGCGCACGGCGCCCTACCTCGAGGAGTACGACCCGAAGATCCACGTGCTCGCCCAAATCGCCTCGGGCACCCGCGGTGACCGGGAACTCCAACTCGCCTCCACTGCCGCCTCCCTGGAGGCCGGCGACATCGTTCAACTGCAGTGGATCAATAGCGCTGGCCCGGGCGCGGGCATCATCAAGTCCCTCTACGGCGATGATCACGAGCGCGCCGGCTCCCATCACTGGACCTTTCCCAAGCGCCCCCTCGTCCGCCAGACCTCGCGGGTGCAAGCGGTGGACGGGCGCACCCTGCGCCTCGCCGATCCGCTACTGCACGACGTCGGGGAGTCGATTCCCGCTCAGGTGGCCACCTGGGATGGGTTGGAGCAGGTGGGCGTAGAAGACCTGCACCTCGAATTCCCGGACTCCCCCTTCTTCGGCCATCACATGGAGCGCGGCTACAACGGCATCTACTTCACTACCGCCTTCGACTCCTGGGCACGCAATATCCGCATCACCAACGCGGACAGCGGCATCCTGAGCTACGCGAGCGCCAACGTGACCTATCGCGACATCCTCTCCGACGGCACCCGCCGCGCCCACTACGCCGTGCACATGGGCAACGTACACAACGTCCTCGCAGAGAACGTGCGGGTGATGAACCCCGTGCTCCACTCACTCACCTTCAACACCCAATCCACCAAGTGCGTCTACAAGCACGCGGAGGTGTTCACCACCCCGACGCTGGATCAACACGCCGGCGCCAACCATCAGAACCTCTACGACGACGTCACGATCCACAAGCGAGCCCTGCGCACCGATGACGGCCCCGTCACCCCCGTCTTCGATGGCAGCGGCGCGCCCTACTGGCAACCCGGCCACGGTGGCTTCAACACCGCCTGGAACCTACGGGTATTGATCACCGGCGGCGCCCACCCCGATGAGATCGTCACCGTGCAGGGGTTGGACGAGGGACCGATGGCGCGGATCGTCGGCCTGCACGGCAACCGCTCCTTCACGTTGGACTATCGCCCTGCACCCTACGTGGAGATGCTGAACGAGGCCGTGCAGGCGGCCCCCTCCTTGTACGACTATCAGCTCGCCGAGCGGATCCTATCGCGCACCTCGGCCACCGACCCTAGTCGCTGACCACGAGCATCTGCACCTCGGCGAAGTCACCAGACGAGGTGGCCAGCCCGAGCGCGGTGCAATCCCAGGTCCTGGTGCCCGGCGCCACGGTGGTGGACAGGGTTTGCCCCGTCGTGATGTTGCGGCACGTGTAGGACGTCAGGGTCACCGCATTGTCGACGCGCCCGGCGAAATGCGGGCTGATGTTCGGCCCCAGGAAGTCGCCCCACGCGCGGGTCAGGTTGCCGATCTGTACGCTCGGCCCCGCCAAGCCTGTGAGTGGGGTGAACAGCTGGAAACCCCCGTCGCCCTCCCCGGCCACGTAGAGCAATTGCGTGCCGGCGTCCTGCGCAATACCACGGGGCTCGAGCGGCGCGGCGGCCGTGCCCACGACGGAGAATGTGGTGGTCTCGACGTAGGTGAGTGCGCCGCTATCGTCGGTGATGTAGAGCAGGTTGCCATCGGCGGACTCGAGGACGCTGCGACCATCGTCCGCCAGGTCGATGTTGGCGATAGGCAGGCCCAAGGCGAGGTCGTACACCACGACGGACGAGCCCGGATCCGCGACCACGTACAAGCGCGTGCCGGACTGACTCACCTCCAAGGACGATATCGGGAAGCCCAGGCGGATGGTGCCGCGCAGGGCGAGGTTTGCCACGTCGATGACGTTCACCGACTCCGTGGAGAAGAAATTGATCGCCACGTACGCGGTGGCGCCGTCCGGGGAGAAGGCGAGCTCACTAGGCAGGCCCGTGGTGCGGATGGCGGCGATCATGCTTCGCGTGGCCAGATCGATCACGTTCACCTCGCTCGGGCTGTCGATGCTCGCCCACAGCTGGGTCGCATCGGGCGACAGCGCGAGGCGCTCAGGATTCCCGTTCACCGGGATCCGCGCCAGCACCTCGTGGCTCACCCCATCCAGCACCCACACCTCTTCCTCATCTTCGCTTGCGACGTACACCTCGCTACCGTCCGGGCTCACCGCGACGGCGTTCGAGTTACCGCCAACCGGGACGCGATCGACCAGCTGATTGCCGTTCAAGGCCACCACGTACAGTTGGTCATCGAAAGCACTAGGTAAGTATGCGTGACGGTAGTTCGACACTACCCCACGCAGCAGCACCTGTACCGGCGTCCCCGGATCCACCGCCAGCGAGTCCAAGGGGCAGAACCAGTTCTGGGCGGAGAAGCTGAAGGAGAACCCGAAGAAGTTGTCCGTGTTGGTGCATTGGCCGATGCGTGCGCGCATGCCGCGCATGAGGCCACTCAGGTTTCGAGGCACCTGCCCGACGAGCAGCTTGTCCACCGCACCATTGATGGGCGTACGTGAGAGGATCGTATTGCTCGTCGTATCGGCCACCGCAAGCTCACTGTTGTCGACCAGGTAGAGCTGTGACCCATCACGGCTCAGGGCCAACGCCGACGAGAATTGCCCGAGTTGCGCGACCGCTGCCTCTGCGCCCGTATCGATCACCCGGACGCCGTTGAACTCCGTCTGCACGTAGGCCGTCCCGCCATCCGCCGAGAGCGCCAGGTCGAGGCTCGGTTGCGCACCGAGGGAGATCGTGGTGACGGCGTTGCTCGCCAGATCCACCACCATCAGGGTGGACAAGGTGGAGCTGGTCACCGCCAACGTGGTCGAGTCGGGGGAGACGGCGATCCTGCTCGTCGAGGAGGACGGGAGGACGATGCGGTCGATCTCCTCCAAACTGACCGGGTCCACCACGTGCACCGTCTCATCACTGCAGCAGCGGGCGGTCCAGAAGACCCGACGCCCGCTTGGATCGACGGAGAGCTGGGCGCCGCGCTGCGCCGGTTCCGCCGCGGTCTGTTGCCCCGTCGCGATGTCGTAGGCCAGGAGCTGGCCGTCGCGCGTGAGTACGTACAGCATCGCACCGTCCGGACTGAGGGCGATCTGCGGCTCCGGGCCTGCCACGGCTATCGTCTGCAGCACCTCGCCCTGGCGGATGTCGATCGCCCGCACCGCGCCCTCTTCCGCGAACCAAATCACCTCACTGCCGGGCAGATGCTCCAGATCGAACAGGCGCTCCGCGACCGCGCTCAGTGGTTGGTCCAGGCGGCGATCTCGAACGTCGAAGACGCCGATGTCATCAGCGTTGGTATTGCCGCCGGTACCGACGAAGTTCAGGAAGTAGACGAACTCCCGGTCCTGTGCGAGGGCGGGCAGCGAGAGGCTGGCAAGCAGCAGCCAGGCGAGGTGTCGAGTGAGGCGAGTCATCCATGAGTCTCCCGAGTTCTTCTGTGCACTGGACGTACGGACCTTGATTGCCTGTTGCGACACCCCCGAAACGACACGTACGGGTGCGTAGCCGGGGATAGCCAGCCTTCGGTTACAAGGGCCCGGGAGAACAGGAGTCCGGGGCGAAGGCGTTTGCCCCGGTAGCCACCCGCCCGACCCGCCCGGACGCTGCTCGAGTGGCTCGGGGCACCATGGTGTAAGCGCAACGGGGGACGCCAGGACTTAGTACAATTCGCCTGGACGCATACTCAGGAGAACCTGTCCATGAGGCAGAGAAGCGACGCGATCGAGGGCGTGCCCACGGTGCACGGCAGCCGGCGGCATGCCGCCACGATACTGATCACCCTGTGCACCCTCTGGCTAACGGGATGTGTGGGTGTGCCGGACGGCGTGCAAGCGGTCGACGACTTCGAACTCGAGCGTTACCTCGGCCGCTGGTACGAGATCGCTCGCCTGGATCATCGCTTCGAACGCGGCCTCACCCACGTTCGCGCCGAGTACACGCTGCGCGAAGACGGCAGCGTCGGCGTCGTGAACAGCGGCTACTCCACCAAGCGTCAGGAATGGAAGTCGGTCGAGGGCAGGGCCTTGTTCGTGGGCGAGCGGGACGTGGCCGAGATCAAGGTGTCCTTCTTCGGGCCCTTCTTCGGCGGCTACAACGTGATCGCTCTCGATCGCGAAGCGTACGCGTACGCCCTGGTCTGCGGTCCCAACCGCGACTACCTGTGGATCCTGGCCCGTGATCCCGAGCTGCCAGCGTCGGTCAAGGACGCCCTGGTCGCCAAAGCGCGCGAGCTGGAATTCGACGTAGAGACGCTGATCTGGGTGCAACAGGACAACCCACCGGCGCTAGGCGAGAGCGCACTCCCGACAGCGCCAGCGGCGGGTGCCTACGCTCAGGTCTCGCCCTGAGGTGCCCTAATCGTTACCCCCCGCGGCCGCGGAGAACACAGTGCGCAGGAGATCCGTCGTTCGTGCGGCCGGATCCGCTCGGATGGCTGCCTCTTCCTCAGCGAGGTAGTGGAAGATGCCGTCAATCCCGAGGTTGACCACGTGGGAGGTGAGGTCCGACTCGATCGGTGGCACGAGCGGCAGGGAGTTGTAGCGGCCCACGGTCTGCTCGTAGAGGCGCGCCGCGCCCACCTGGTCGAGGCTCTCGGAGACCACAGGCGTCATGCGCTCGGACAGCTCGACGCCCATCGTGTTGCGAAAGTAACGCGTGGCCGCATCGTCCGGGCCCTGGAGAATGTCGCGCACATCTTGCAGGGTCATCTGCGAGATCGCATCGACGAAGAGCTCCCCCGCATTGGACGTGGCTACCTCCGCCGCCCGGTTCAGCTGCACTTCGAGATCGGTCAGGGATGCCTCCAGCCCAACCCGAGCGAGCACCGAACGGGCCTGGTCCAGCTGGTCCGGTAAGGGGATGTGCACGGTGGGATCGAGGTTGAAGCCATCCTGGGCGCCGAGCTGCCCCACCACGTTGCCAGCGCCGACGCGCAGGGCTTCGCGCAGGGCATTGGTGATCTGATCCGTGCCCAGGGAGGCGACGCCACCTTCGGCGGTCTCGCTCGTCTCCTCGTCCCCCGTGAAGACCCCCTTCAGGCGGTCCAACCAACCCGCGTGGGCGCTCTGCAGCGTCACACTCAGGCACAGGACGGTGAGCAAGAGGGTCTGGCCGGCTCCTCGGTACAGGGGGGTTCGCAAGGCTCTTCTCCATGATGTCGCGCGCGAGAGGGATCACTGTAGGCACAATGGCGACCCAGCTCCAGCCGACGACGCGCGCCGACACAAGCTGCGACAATCCCCGCATGCCCCGTAAGCGCCATCATCGCCGCCGACGCCTGCCCGAGGCCGCAGATCCCGATCGGCGGTTCCTCACCACCGAGCAGCTGGTGGACGCCTCCGGCTTGACCCGCGAGCAGCTTTGGCGCGGGCGGTCTGCCAGTGCAGGGCTGGCCAGCGGCGTGCACTACGTGCGGGTTGGGCGCCGGCTCCTATGGCATCGGGAGAACGTGCGCGATTGGCTTCGTCGACTCGGCCTCTCCACCCCCTGGGCCCGGGACGCGGCAGAGGCGTTGGAACGCCAGCGCCTCACCGACACGGACCCTCCCTAGGCCTTGCTGCATCGCAGCTACTAACGCAGCCGTTTGCTACCCACCACCTCGCCAAACGGGCCGAGCGCGTGTGCTACGATCGAACTCGCCGGGACCGGGCGCGCTCTGCCCGCTCCGTGCCACGATAACTAAAACGACACGCCCCAGAACCACCTGCAAGGACGCTCGAGGTATCTACCGTGACCCACGACCACGCTTCCTTCGGCACCGCCTACGCCACCGCCGCCCTAATCCTGTTATTCGGTAGCTCGATGCCCGCCCAGGGCGCCACTCCGGCGTTCTCGGAGCAAACCAGCGCGGCCGGACTCGATTTCGTCCATAGCCCGATCGCCGATATCGAGGTGGGCGGTGAGATGCACGGCGGCGCCACGATCGCTGACTTCAACGGCGACGGCTGGCCGGACATCTTCGCCGTGGGCGGCGGCGGCACGGCGGACGTGCTCTACCTCAACAACGGCGACGGCACCTTCACCGATCGAGCCGCCGAGTGGGGCCTTACGGATCTCTACCGGGGTAACGGCGCGGCGGCCGGCGACTACGACAAGGACGGCGACATCGACCTCTTCGTCACCAGTCATGGGGATGCCGGTGAGGTGCCTACCCCCGGCGTGCACCGCCTCTACCGCAATACCGGCACCGGCTTCGAGGAGGTGGCCCAGCAGGCTGGCGTCAAGGCCCTGGGCGATCAGCCTGACGGTTTCGGCCCCGCCTTCGGTGACTACGACCTCGATGGAGATCTCGATCTGTGGGTCTCCGGCTGGTGGTTCGACGCGGAACAGCAACTACCGCGCTCGCGCCTCTACCGCAACGACGGCGACGGCACCTTCACCGACGTCACCCAGACCGCGGGCGTGGTACACAGCAATCGCAACCGAACGGGTGCCTTCGGTGCGATCTTCGCGGACATGAACGGCGACCGCTATCCGGAGCTGATGATCGCCAACGACGGTGGGGGCACCCAGTACTACGCCAACGACCGCGACGGCACCTTCACCCAGGTCGATATCTTCGGTGAGAACAAGGTGTGGCACGGCATGGGAGCCACCATCGCCGACTTCGACCGCAACGGTCACTACGACTGGTTCGTGACAGCGGCCTACCCCTCCATGCAGTTTCTGGGCCCCCCGGGCAATCGCCTCTACCTCGGCGAGGGCAACCATCAATTCACGGAGCTGCCCGAGAGCGGCGGCGTCAACGACGGCGGCTTCGGCTGGGGCACCGCGCCCCTGGACCTGGACCACGACGGCTGGGAAGACATCGTCATGACCAACGGCTGGCCCCACGTCGATCCGGTACACGGGGAGGACTGGCGCAACGAGCCCACCTACCTGTTCCGCAACAACGCCGATCTCACCTTCACCGAGATGGGCCAGGCGATCGGCCTCGATCACACGGGCGAGGGCCGGAGCCTCGGCCTCCTGGACTACGACCATGACGGTGACATGGACCTGGTGATCTCCACCCACGGCGGCGCCCTGCGCCTCTACCGCAACGACATCGCCGGTGAGGACGCCAACTGGCTGGAAGTGCTCGTCGACACGAGCGCCCATCCCGACGTCGCCCCGGATGGTCAAGGCTACGAGATCCGCCTCTCCGCCAACGGTGAGACCCTTCAGCGCATGATCGCCGGCGGTGCCAGCTACCTCGGCGGCCACGAACTACTCGCCCACTTCGGGATGGGAGCGCACACCCTGGCCCAGCAGGTCACGGCGATCGGCCCCGACGGGTTTCTCACGAGCCTGCGTGGCGTGAGCACCAACCAACGGCTGACGATTACAGTGTTGCCGCCGCTGAGCGCTTCCCCTCTGGTGGCCGCGCAGACGGCGGAGCTACGCCTCGACGGCATCGCCCCGGGGCAACGGGCGCACTTCTTCACCTCGGTGCAAGGTGTGGGGAGCGGGCCATGCTATCCCGTCTTCGGCGGCGCTTGCCTGGAACTGCAGGGCGGGAGCTACCGCGGCAGCGCGGTGGCGGACGCCACCGGCGAAGCCGCGCTCGAGATCACCGTGGGCGCGAACCCGCAGCTAAAGGAGCTGTTCGCTCAAGCGGTGGTTCGCCGGGGCGCACAGGGGTCGGATTCGATCGTGAGCAACGTGCTAGCGGCGCCCGTCGAGCAGCCTTGACCGGACGCCGGGCCGACTAGGCGGCCAGGGAATCCTCGCGCCGGCGGCGCGTTCGAGAGACGCTCAGCCACGCCAAGGCGCCGGCGAACAGCCAACCCGCCGCGGGCACCGGGGCGCTGGTAGGAGGCGGCAGGGTCACCTCATCCTCGGGCGGCATCTCACCACCGCCGCCACCGAGGCCTCCGCCCACCTCATCGGCCTCGTCACCCACCACATCGTCACCGAGTTCGTCGGCGATGGGCAGCAGAGCCACCACCACGACGCTCAGCGGGAGGGGCAGCTCCTCCTCTGGGAACTCACCGATCATCCCGCCCGTCGGCACCGGGGGTGCGCGCAGATCAGCGAGGGGATCATCGGGGCCCAGCGGCTCCTCTTGGGCCACCTGGATCGGATCGGGCTCGTCTTCGCTCAGGATGTCCTCGAGCACCTCTGCGGGATCGGCTTCCTCCGGCGGGGCCTGCTCCTCCTGGTCCACCACCACGGGGGCTGACCGCTCGGGATCCACCTCAGGCGTCGTACCGACCGGATCGTTGCCACCCTCATCCGTCTGCGATTGGTTCAGTGGCGTCTCATCGATGTCGCCGAGCTTCGGTGCTTCGGTCAGCTGTCCCCCATCGGCCAGCTGTGCGGGCAACGGGGGTTCGTCTTGCGGGGGAAGGGACAGCAGCGGATTGCCGCAGGCGCAACGCACCACGGGGATGCCGCGATTGTCGATCAGCACCGCCGTACCTTCTGCGAGCCTTCTCGGGCTACCGAAGGCCTCCCCATTGCTGAATCCGTGGTTGATCACGTCGAGGTGCGACTGCAGGTAGCCCCCCCGCAGCGCACCCAAGCGCCCCACCACTTCGTTGCGGGGCCAGCCCAGGATGGCGGCGAATGCGTCCCGTCGCGAGGCATCCCTCGTCAAGCCGGCTTGCAAACCGGCGAGGTCGCAAGCTTGCGGGTCGAGGCGTATGTACCACTCGCGGTCACCGTAGCGGGCCCAAAGGCCCCCGAGGGTGATGAGCTCCGGATCGAAGGCGCCACTGCCACGTTCGGGCACATCGATGTAAGGCTCACCGACCGGGAGCACGAAGAAGGAGGCGGCGCCACGACTGTCAGGGGCAACCTCTCGCGGCTGCTCGGCGGCGCTCACGGTGGCCATGTGCGTAGCGGCGGTGGCAAACAGCAGCCACGGCACCAACAGCTGGCGCCAACGCCCTGGCCCAGCCTGTCGCCTACCGACTACAGGGCGCGGCGCGAGGTCGTCGTTGTCGTGTTTGACGAAAGGCTGAAATGTCGACGAGTGCTTCACGGGCGACCATTTTAGTCTGAACTCAGTCCATAACGCAGTAGCTGGACTATTGTTTACTCGATGGACGGCCTCTTATGACGCGCCAATGACGCACATGAGCCTCATCGGATGGCTCGCAAGCAAGCGCTCGGCGCACTATTGTCAGGTCGTTGACACCCCCCTTGTGACCACCATCACAGGGATCTGCGGACAGCGCCAGATCGCTTAGACATCCCGAGCGCCTCGCCCCACGCTAGAGCGCTGATGCATTGCCCCGGGGCGGACGCGCGTCCGCGTGCATTCCAACGGGATGCGGGGAAGAGAAAAGGTACATGACACGGATCCTGCTGGTCGAAGACAGCAAGAACCTGAATAGGGCGTTCACCATGCGCCTGGAGCACTCCGGCTACGCTGTCATCACGGCTTCCCACGTGGAAGAGGCATTTGCCAAGGCGCTGGAATCGCCTCCGAAGGCCGCGATCGTCGACGTCTGCTTGCCCGGCGGCAACGGGTTCGAGCTCACCTCGCGCCTGCGCGAGCGCCTGGCCATCGAGGTGGTCCTGGCCACGGCTAACCGAGACCCTAGCCTCAACCAACGAGCGCACGAGTGCGGCGCCTTCGCCCTGCTCAGCAAGCCCTTCGACGCATCGCTACTGCTAGCGACGGTGGCTGATGCCATCGCAAACGCTAACGACTCCGCCCTGGCCTGAGCAGCCCGTGCCGGCTACAAGTCGGCCGCAGGCGCCACGCTCAGCGTGCGCCGGATCTCATCGGATTGCAGACCGATGGCCATAGGGCGTATCACGCTCGCCAACACCCCCACGTCGTAGAGTTCCTCCACCACCCCGCTGATGCGTAGCCAGTGCGGCGCGTCGCCCGTCCTCAAGTCTACGATCATGAGACCGCAGCGCGCCTCGACGTCGCGCTTGCGCAGCGCCTTATCCAAAGCCAGCCCCGCGAAGGTGTTGCGCTCACCGCGCGGCCGTGACAGGCCGATGACCGCGTACGACCCAACGAAGGCCAGCCCGCGTGCATAGCCCGGGCAGAAGGCAACCTCCTCGAAGCGCCCCGCCTGCGTATCGACCCAACCGAAGCGGCCGTTGCCCGAGTCCAGCACCCAGAGCTTGCCGTCGTGCCATCGGGGCGAGTGGGGCATGGAGAGGCCATCCATTACCACCTCACCCGACGCCACATCGATCATCACCCCACCGCCTTCGCGACGCTCGCGCCAACCGTCGGCCACATCACTGCGACTGACGGCGGTGACGTAGCCGGGACGCCCGTCGACCATCGCAAGGCCGTTCATGTGGCAACGATCTTCCGCCGCCAAGCGGGAAATAAAGGGCGGTTTCCACACCGGAGCAAAGCTGTGCGTCTCGCTGGGCCGCGCCAGGCAGCTGAAGAGCGTGCTGACGAAGATGGGCCCCCCGGCGCTGTCGAGGGCGATGTCGTGGATATCGATATCGCCGGTGGTCCACGCGCATTGCGGTACGTACATTCGGTCGTAGCCCTGATGGCGTTCCTCGGGGCCCAAGGCATTCTCGAAGCGCCACAGCTGGTAGAGCGTGCTCAGGTACAGGGTCTGCGAGGAGCAGTACATCCCCATCGAGCGATTGAAGGTGCGGTTGAAGAGTTCGAGGCGACCGTCGGGCTTGAGGCCGATCCAGAACACCTTACCTACCTGATAGGTCGTAAAGGCCAGGCTGGCACCCACTTCCACCAGCCACGGCACGAATTGGCGGGACACGGAGATTTCAAACGGCGGCGCCTTGGCAGCGGCGGCGGGCCCATCTGACGCCTTATCGCTCATTGGTCTTCCCGGGTGGAACACGCGAACCCCAGTGTATCAGCGCATCGCCGCCAGCGAGGGCATGGGTCGGACGCTATACTGACGAGTGATGACCTTCGAAGACCACGCCTGATGCTCGATTTGGGTCCCGTCTGGCTGACGGCGCGCCTGGCGGCCGTCACCACCCTCATCCTGCTCGCCCTCGCGACGCCCCTGGCCTGGTGGCTTGCGCGCTCTCGCTCCGCCCTGCGTCCCGCGGTGGAGGCCATCACCGCCCTGCCCCTGGTGCTGCCGCCCACCGTGCTCGGCTTCTACCTACTCACGCTACTCAGCCCCAACGCCCCGCTCGGACGCCTGTGGGTGGAGCTTACCGGCGATGCGCTCACCTTCTCCTTCAGCGGCCTGGTGGTCGCCTCCGTGCTGTACTCGCTCCCCTTCGCGGTGCAACCGCTGCAGCGTGCCTTCGAGGGCGTCGATCATGGTCTACTGGAAGCCGCCGCCACATTGGGAGCCAAACCTACCGAGCGATTCGTACGGATCGCCCTGCCCCTCGCCCGCCGGGGGTATCTCACGGCGGCCGTGTTGGCGTTCGCTCACACGGTGGGGGAGTTCGGCGTCGTCCTCATGGTGGGCGGGGCGATTCCTGGCGAAACCCGCGTGATCTCCATCGCCATCTATGAACACGTGGAGACCTTGCGCTACGCCCAGGCCCACGCCCTGTCCCTCGGACTGCTGCTGTTCTCCTTCCTGGTGTTGCTGCTGGTCTACACCGGCAACGCTCGGCACCCCAGATCGCGAGGTGCCCGATGAGCGAGTCCGATACGCTCGACCTCGAACTGCGGGTCGACCGCGGCACCTTCACCCTGACCCTGGCGGAGCGCCTGCCTCTGCGGGGCATCACCGCCGTGTTCGGCCCCAGCGGCGGCGGCAAGAGCACCCTCCTGCGCGCTATCGCCGGTCTCGACCGCGCCGAGGGTCACATCCAGCTCGCCGACCAATGCCTGCTCGACAGCAACCGAGGCATCGATGTCCCGGCCCACGATCGCCCCGTCGGGTTGGCCTTTCAGGATGGCCGTCTGTTCCCCCATCTCGATGTGCGCGGCAATTTGCACTTCGCCTGGCGACAGGTGCCCAAGCACGCGCGCGAACAGAACTACTTCGACGAGGCGATCGAGGCCTTCGAACTCAGCGGGCTGTTAACGCGGAGCGTGGATGGGCTATCGGGCGGTGAGCGACAGCGGGTCGCCCTCGCCCGCACCTTGCTCGCAAGACCGCAGCTGCTGTTGCTGGACGAGCCCCTGTCCGCCCTGGACGCGACTCGCAAGGGCGACATACTGCCCTACCTCGACGAGCTCACGGCACGCTTCTCCCTGCCCGTGCTCTACGTAACCCACGCCCTCGATGAGGTGACGCGCCTGGCGGATCGCGTGCTGGTGCTCGACGGGGGGCGGCAACGCCTGCTGGGACCGGTGAGTGAGGTGCTGGCGCGGGCCGACCTTGAGGCCATCACCGGGCGCTACGACGCCGGCGTGTTGTTGCTTGGCGAGGCCGGGCCCTACGATGAGCACCATCGGCTGATGAGCGTGCAGGTGGATGAGCATACGCTGGTGATCCCGACGTCGGCGCCCGTCGCCGCCGGCCAGGCCCTGCGCCTTCGGGTCCTCGCCCGGGACGTGTCCCTGGCCCTCGAGCCGCCGCCCGCCATCAGCATCCGCAACGTGCTGCGCGCGCGCGTCACCCGCTGCCAGCCCGCGGCTCCTGATTCGCCCTTCGTCGAGGTGTCCCTGGCCCTGGGACAGCAACAGCTGCGCTCGCGCGTCACCCGCTCCGCCAGCGAGGAGCTGTCGTTGCGAGAGGACCTCGCGCTCTACGCGCTCATCAAGTCCGTGAGCTTCGATCGACCGGGTGACTGAGCGATAACCTAGAGAATTCGCTAGCTCTGTCGACTCTCTTCATACATGCGGATCAGGAAACCCCGGATCGCCTCCCGCGCATCCGCCTGCGGCATCAGCTTCTGCGCTTCCATCAGGGCCGCCATGTCGGCGATCGAGCGCTGGCCGTCGATCATGGACATCAGGAAGGCATGGATGCGCGTCGACGCCGCCTGCAACTTGAAGGACTCGCTGAGGGGCACGGGACTCTCCCCCACGGTGATCCAGTCCGGCAGGCTGACGTGGTCCGCGTCGGCGCGGGCATCGCGCGTCTTGTCGGCGGCGAGTACCACCACTTGTTCCACCCGCCCATGGCGACTGTGCGGCGAGCGCAGGTACGGCAATTCGTGTTCGACCACCTCGGGCGTAGCGAAGCCCGCCTCTTCCACCAGCGCCATCACCTCTTCCAGGCAATAGCGTGTCGCTAGCTCTGCGCCTGAGAAACTGAGCGATCCGAAGGAGATCCAGCGCCCGCCGGGCTTGAGCAGGCGGTTGATCCGACGTGCCTGCCGCGCGAAGTCCTCATCCACGATGTCGACCACCCATGGGGTCAGCACCAGATCCATGCTGCCCCACAAGACGGGCGGACGATGCACATCGCCCAACAGGAAGTGCAGTCCCTCGTGAGCCGCCGCTGGGGCCTTGAGTCGGTGAGCGACCGCCACGTCCGCGAGCCCCTTGGGCGCCAGGGGAAACTCGTGCAGCACTATCTCTCCGCCGGCGCTCAGCAGCTGCCCGATGCGGCCGAGAAACGGATTGATGTCGAGGGCCAGGGTGAGGCCGTCGGCGAGGTGCTGATGGAGGTCGTAGCTCAAGCGACCTGCCCCGCTGCCGAGCACCAGCCGGTGGTGGGTCTCGGCGGGCAGCACGGCGCGCACCGCCTCGAGCGACGCCTGGTTCTCCGCCTCGCCCCACACCCAATCGCGGAAGATGTTGGCCGTGTAGGTCAGCACCCCCTGGGTGGGCGGAAGGCGCGTACGCAAGGCAATCAGCGTAGCAAGGTCGGCCTGAAGAGCAGCCTCGTCGACGGGCCCCTGCGAGAACGGGCCCAGCACCTGCGCCACTTCCTGAGCGTAGCGCGCACGGCCCTCCGCCACCTTCGCCATGCGCTCGCGACTGGCCGCGGGCAGGCGCTTGCCGGCGCTGGCCAGGTGCTTGCGCAGATCGCCAGCTTCCCGCTTGGCGAGCGCCACTTCACGCTGGAACCGCAAGCGCCATTCGCCGAGGGCTGCCTCGGGCGCCGCGTAGAGGCAAGGCAGATCAGCGCGCACCGGGTACTTGGCTGTGTCGCTGCGCCACTCCCCATCGACGAACGCCAGGGCGCCGTGGCTACTCGGGCACGCCAACAGCCCCTCGAGGGCACTCACCGCCTCTGCCCCCGCGGGCGCGTGCGTTGCCCAAGACTCACGTTAGCTTCGCAGGAGATAAGCGGTTTCAGCCATGGCCGTGAGCCCTCGCTCGCGAAACTTCGGTTCCTCGTCGAGCACATCACGGCGCATCAACAGGTCGATCTCGTGCCTGGCCTCAAACAGGGCTTGCACTTCCTCCTCCCGCACGGAGAAGGGCGGGCCTTGCATCACGCTCTCGTCGTACTCCACCACCACCAGCAGGGTGTTGCAGGCGCCGGGCAGCACGCGCGCCAGGTGATCGACGTAGCGCGCCCGGTCAGCATCGTTGAGGGCGACCAGGGCACCGCGATCGAACACGGCCGTGACGTCCGCCAGGTGCGACTGCTCGAGGGCGAATACATCGCCGACGAAGAAGGTGACGTTGCCGGCCACGTAGCGGGTGAGCTCGGGGCTCTCCTGAGTGATCTTGGGCGTCTGGCCGTACTCATCGAAGAACTCCCGGGCCGCGATATCGCTCAGGTCGATACCGATCACCGGGTGCCCGCGATCGGCGAGCCAGGCCATGTCGAAGGCCTTACCGCAGAGGGGGAGAAACACCGCCCCCGGGCGCTCGTCGAGCCCCAGGCGATCGATGAATCGCTCGAGCGTCTGGTTGGTATGACCTTGGTGAAAACCGATGGCGCCGTCGCGCCAACGCGCCAACCAGAACTCTGCATCGGGCACCGGTGGCCTCCGCACAATCGACTGATGAGAAGGCCATTGTAGCCTCCTCGGCGACGCGAGCTAGCGTCGCCGCATCCGGCCCATCCGCCCTACCCCAGGCCCCGGTGATTCCGGTAATCTCAAGGTCAGGTTCAGACCCACGGCGAAGGCCCATGTCGCGTTGCAGACTGATCTACCGCAGCAACAGCATCGACGAGATGCTCTCCGAAGCCGCTCTCCAGCAACTCGCTAAGGAGAGTGCAGAAAAAAACGCCGCACGAAACATCACCGGCATGCTCTTGCTCTCGGGCGAGAAGTTCCTGCAGGTGCTGGAAGGCCCCGTGCGCGCCGTCAATCAGCTGTACGGCAACATCATGAACGACCCGCGCCACGAGAACGTCACCCTGTTGACCTACGAACCGCTGGGACCCGCCTACTTCCCCGAGTGGGACATGGTGATGCTGGATCTGTACAACTTGCCTTTGGAACCGCGTCGGCTCCTCATGAGCAAGTACGAGTCCAACGACGGCCAGATTCGCATCCCCGACCGCCTGCACGAGGTGTACGCCTTGCTCCTCGACGCCAAAGCGATCTGCCAGCTTCCGGACGCGGCCGCCGTGGGGTTGCGCCCGGTGACCCTGGCCAGGTAGACGGCCTCGCGCTAGCTAGCGCTGGCAGCAGGTGGCTCGGCGTCCTCCGTCGACACCGGATCCCGCGCGAAGCGCAGGGAGCACACCAGCACTGCGCACACGATCGCCGCCAGCAACCAGAAGGCGGCACGCGCTCCGCCATCGAAGCTCGCGACCACGGCGGCCCGTGCCTCCTCGGCGGCCGGTACCGCCGCCGGATCGAGCGTGGGGGCGAATCCTGCACCCGCCATCACCACACTCACCGCCGCCGTGGCGAGGGCGATACCCACCACGTTGCCGGCATTGCGCGCCAGGTTGGTGAACCCCGACACCACCCCGTAGTGCTCACGGGGCACGGCGTTGATCACCGAGCTGGTGTTCGGCGCATGGAAGGCGGCAGCGCCAAAGCTCGTGACCATCATGGCGATGATCACGAACGTGACAGAAGACGTCGGCCCCACCAGGCCCAGCGCGATCAAGCCCACGACGCACACCGCGAGGCCGAGGTGCGCGAAGCGACGCGCGCCGAGGCGATCCGATAGGCCCCCTGTGATCGGCGAGGCGATCGCCGTCACGATGGCGGCAGGCACCAGCACCAGCCCCGTCGCGGTGGCATCGAGGGCGAGCACGGACTGCACGTGAAACGGCACCAGGTAGCGCATCGCGGCCAATCCCATGAAGGTGGTCAGGGTGCCGAGCACACCCATGGCGACGATGGGAATGGCAAACAGGCGCAGATCCAGCATCGGCTCCGCGGCCACCCGCTCGCGCCAGATGAACAACACGAGCAACACCGAGGCGAGCGCCAGCCCCGCCCACAGGTGGGGCGATGACCAGCCCACCCGCGCGCCACTCGACAGGCTGACCAGGAACGCCACCAGGAACATGGCGGAGAGCGCGGCGCCCAGCCAATCGAAGCGAAGTGCCTGCTCGACGGGCCGCACCTTGCGCCGACGCAGCACGGCCTGGGCACAGATCAACACTGCGATGCCGGCCACGGCGACGCCGAGAAACACCTGACGCCAGCCGAGCGTGCCGATCACCCACCCGCCGAGCGCTGGCCCCACGATCGCCCCGACGCCGACGACACCCATCTGCATGCCCAGCACGCGACCGCGCTCACGACTCTCGAACGCGTTGGCAAGAATCGCCACGGAGTTACCCTGGGCAGCAGCAGCGCCGACCCCCGTCACCACGCGGGCCAGGATCAGCATCTCGATGGAGGTGGCCGACCAGGCCACCAGGGATCCCGCCACGAAGGTGGCAAAGCCGATGAGGTAGACGAGTTTGCGCCCGATCAGGTCACCGAGCCGCCCCATGGGCACGAGCAAGGCGGCGATCGTGAGCCCGTTGCCCACCGTGACCCACTGCACCGTTGGCAGATCGGTGCCGAACAGCTGCGCCAACGTCGGCAAGGCGACCACCGTGGCGCTGTTGTCGACGACGGAGACGAACACGCCGAAAACGACGACGACAAAGACAACCCACTTACGATCCAAGGGTGCGAATCCCTCTGCCCGGTGCCGAGCGATGACTAACGTTCAGGATAGGTAAGTGCTAGCCCGGTCCCGGTCGGTCCAGGGACAGCACAAACTGGTAGGCCTGCTCGGCCAGCGGCGCACTGGTCTGCGGCGACAAGGCGTCGCCGGCGAGCACGTGTTGGCTCTTATCGCCCGCTCCCTCCACGGCCTGGAGGCGATTGCGGGGATTGGGGAAGCGCTCGTGCAGCGCGATCACCGCCGCGACGTTCAACACCTGATCCGCCGGCGAGTAAAAGCTCAACACGGGCATGGCCATGGCGGCGGGGTCACCGCGCTCCACCCGTTGCAGGAGTCGCATCATGGTGCCGACCGCAGCGGTGGGGTAGCGGGTGGTCCAGTAGCGCGCGTGGGCCTCGTTCTCCGGGGTGAACTCACGTTGCTCGCCCCCCACGACGCGCGCGATCAGATCGCCGAGCGGCCACAGGAATACCCGTGCGCTGCGATTGGCTACGCCGAAGTTCGGCGACACGAACACCATCGCCTTGACGGCCGACCGGTTCAGCTCCTCCCCCATCGCGAGGGCCGTCGCCAGGGTGGCGCCGGTCGAACAACCGACGACGATCACCTCATCACCGAGTTGGCTGGCGATGGCGAGCGCCTCGCGGCCATCCTCGAGCCAGTCGTCGACGCTCGCCTGCGCCATGGCGGCGCCGCTGCGTCCATGACCACTCAACCGGGTGTAGAAGAGATTCGCGCCCAGGGCGTCGGCCAGCAGATCGGCCATAGGGCGGGTCTCCTGGCGCGTCGCGGAGAACCCGTGCAGATACACCACGGCCAGGGGACGGCGTCGCACCTCCCCGCCGTGCCAGACGATCTGCTTCTCCGTGCCTTCGCGCACATCGCCGACGGCCGCCTCGCGCGCGGCGAGCCATGGGTCAAGTTGCGCGAGGTCAGCGGGCACTGCGGATCCTGCCCCGCTCATCTCCGGGGCCGCCGTCGTGCCGGCCGCGCAGAGCACGAGCCAAGGCAACAGCACCCAGGCCATGCGCCCCGCCTGTGCGCGAGCGGGCATGCGGAAACGTTCGGGAGGCATAAGATCTTCTTCATCAGGCGGCGCGGAATGATGGAGGCTGGGATCGGCGCGTCACCCTCAGTCGAGATCCCACTCATCGGTGGCGGGCAGATCCAGGACGGCGCGCCTGGCCGGCCCCCCCACTCCTGAGCGGGTGACGTTACCCATCAAGGACTCGAGCGTGATCAACGACGTGGGCACAGCCAGGGGACGCCCCGTGCGCGCGCTGCGCTGTGGCCCCGGCGCGTGTAAGCGCTGCGCCGCGTAGGTCTGTTCGAGTACGCGTTCCCACGCATCGAAGAGGCTCCAGAGGCTCTCGTCCATCGATCAGCGATCCTTGGCTGCACGGCACACGGCCGCTTCCGGTCACACCATCATACCGGCTCCCAGCGAAGTGCGGGCATCGGCGGTGTATGCTCTGGCGCCACTCTCATCACCGCGGAGCTTCGTGCCATGCCCTACACGCTCGTCCTCGTCCGCCACGGTCAGAGCACGTGGAACCTCGACAATCGCTTCACCGGCTGGAAGGACGTCGACCTGACGGAGCAAGGCCGTGGGGAGGCGATCGCCGCGGGGAAACTCATCCGCGAAGCCGGCCTCACCTTCGACGTCGCCTACACATCGGTGTTGACCCGCGCCATTCGCACCCTGTGGAGCATTCTCGACGAGCTCGACCTGCTCTGGCTGCCCGTGCATCGGCAGTGGGAACTGAACGAGCGGCACTACGGTGCGCTGCAGGGCCTCAACAAGGCCGAGACGGCGGCCAAGCACGGCGATGAGCAAGTTCACATATGGCGTCGCAGCTACGACATCCCGCCGCCCGCCATGGAGGACGGCGACGAGCGCCACCCTCGCCATGACCGGCGCTACGCCGGCGTCGATCCGGCGCACCTCCCCGGCACGGAATCCCTCAAGGACACCTTGGCGCGCGTGCAGCCCTTCTGGGAGCGCGAGATCGCGCCCCGAGTGCGCAGTGGCGAGCGGGTGCTCATCGCCGCCCACGGCAACAGCCTCCGGGCGCTGGTGAAGATGCTCAGCGGCATCTCCGACGATGAGATCACGGGCCTGAACATCCCCACGGGCGTGCCCCTCGTCTACGAGCTCGACGACGATCTTAAAGAGATTTCCCGCGCCTACCTCGGCGACCCGGAGGCCATCAAGGCAGCGGCCGCGGCTGTCGCCGCCCAGGGTCAGGCGCAGGACTAGCCACCGTGGGGCAGGAAATCGAGCGCAAGTTTCTCCTGCGCAACGCGGGCTGGCGCCCCCTGGTGAGTCGCTCCGTCACGATGCGCCAGGCCTACCTGAGCGAGGCCGGTCGCGCCTCGGTCAGGGTGCGCGTGGAAGGTGAGCAGGCCAACCTCAACATCAAGAGCAGCACGCTCTCGATCGAGCGCCAGGAGTTCGAGTTTCCGATCCCCTTGAGCGAAGCCCTGGGCCTCTTTCCCCTGTGCGCCGATCATCCGGTCGAGAAGGTGCGCCACTACGTGCCGGACGGGGAGTTCACCTGGGAGATCGATGAGTTCGAAGGCGCCAACGCCGGCCTGATCGTCGCCGAGATCGAGCTCGCCTCTCCCGATCAGGTACACCCCACCCCCGACTGGCTGGGTGAGGAGGTGTCCTTGGATAAGCGCTACTACAACGTCTACCTCGCCAAACACCCCTACGGCAACTGGGGCGATTCGCCGCCCGACGTCACGTCCTGACCGGTCGATTCCGACTGATCCTAACGTTCTCGCTCGCTCCGATGTGAGCGCAGGCAGGCCATCGCCTTGCCTGCGCTCGACGAGCGCCTACGGCGCGGGGGTGACGCGGGTCTCGATGATGAACTGCATCATGTCACCGTTGCGCTCGAGGTAAGCGCGCGCGCCGTGCACGGCGTGGGACGGATCGTGAAACTCGAATATCGGATCAGCGCCGGTCTCACCGGGAGCGAACTGGGCAAACTGGGCGTCGCGGCAGAGGTTCGGACCAGCGAAGTAATCCAGGTTCGGGTCGGAACAGTAGGGCTCCAGGAAGTTCAGGATCTGCAGCCGCAACTCGGTACGCACGGGGTGCGCCTTGCCATGATCTCGCACCACCAGGTGCACCTCGGCCTCAGGATTCTCGTAGCCACGACCGAAGCCCATGGGATCGACGATGTTGCCGCTCCCAAGATCCAAGCCGCCACCGGCCGCGGAGCGGTAGATCGCCCCCACCAAGCGAATGCCCCCACGCGTGGTGGTGGTGCCACCGGTGGCGAACACCACGGCGATCTCCGCCGCCAGGTTGGGATCGATCAGGGCTGGATCCGGTGTGCCGTTCTCCAGCGACTCCACGTAGGCCGCGCCGAAGATGTCCGTGGGACCGCACTGCTCCGCAGCGCCCGGATTCTCCGTGCACGCATCGGGGTTGTTGAAGATCACCCACCACACGGTGATCGCGCGGCTGAAGCCAGGATCGTCGTGATGGTCGGCCAGGGCCCCTTGGCCGGCGAGGACCAGGGCGCCGATGAGTACGAAGGCGCGCGTAAGGTTGCGTGAGGTCATGTCGACCCTCCTTGAGTCTGGCTGGGGAGCGAAGAGCGCGATCCAGCCAGCCCAGCCCACCGGGGTGTGGATCGAGGGTGATGCCCACTCGTCGTCGGCGTGTACTGCGTTGCTGCGAAGCACATCGCTCGATCGCGGTGAGGCGTCTTGTTATCTCGGTGACGCGAAACTTCTCGAACTGCCGGAACTCTAGCGCAATCCGGCGCCACAGGCGACAGATATTTCGCATCAGCCGCTGCGTGTGTGGTGCCCGAGAGGGGCCTTCGACGGTGCTGGGCGCCCAGGGCAGGACGCAGGTGGGGGCTGGCGCTAGCGCGCGGATGCCAGGCGCAGCTTGATCTCGTCCCACATGCCTCGGTACGCCATCGCCGCATCACTGGTGCTTGCGAAGCGATCCACGGGCTGGCGCTTCACGCCCATGCGCTCCACGTCGACCGCGTACGGAACACTGTGGGTCAGGGGGCGGGCGAGCTTCTTGCCCGGTAGTTGTCCGTCCATGATGTCGCGGTGCAGCTGCTTGCGCCGATCGCACATCGAGAAGAACGGTAAGAGCTGCAGCGACTTGGTCTGCTTGTCGTCGAGTTCGGCGAGCAGCTGCTCCCAGGTACGCACGGACAGGGTCGTCGGCACGATGGGCACCAGGAGTGCATCCAGGCAACGCAGCACGCTTTGCGTGAAGCGCGTGTAGCCCGCGGGGCAATCAAGAAACACAAAGTCGTAGTCGCGTTGCAGCGACTTCAGGCGCGCTGCGAGTAGCTGGTGGGGCTTGGTGATCTGGTGCACCAGGCGCTCGAGCTTGCGGTGCTTCGGGTCCGCTGGAATCAGGTCGAGATTCGCGTAGTCGGTGCTGCGCACGGCCTGCGCCAGCCTGCCGCGCTCGCGCAGCAAGCTCTTCACGCCGCCGCCAGGGGCCGGCTGCATGCGGTAGTAGAAGCTCACGGCCCCCTGCGGGTCGAGATCCCAGACCAGGGTCCGGGCGCCCTCGCACGCTGCGAGGTAAGCCAGGTTGACCACCGTGGCCGTCTTGCCCACACCGCCCTTGATGGCGAAGCTACCGATCACTGCCGTCATGGGGCGGCGAACAGGGCTTTGCAGAGCACTCGCATGTCCTTGCTGGCAAAGGTGCGCAGGGAGGCTGCCGCTTCGACGCCGAGGTCACGTTGCTTGGCCTGCAGGCCCACGCGGAGCTGTTCGATGGCGCTGGCCACCGCGGGAGTCAGGGCGTCTTGCAAGCGCATCCGCTCGGAGAGGGTGATCAAGGCTTGCTCGTGCACGTAACAGTCATGGTGCGTACCCAGCTGGTCCTGCAACGCCTTGAGCTCGCGGCGCAACGCCCGCACACGGTCCTTCGGTAGCAGGGTCGCGAAGGCATCGAGCAGGTAACGGCACCGCTTGGCGACGATGCGCGCGTCGTGCAGCACCTGCGCGTCCTGACCGTCGCCAGCGCCGACGGCCGCCTTGCGCAACTTGCGAAAGCGTCGACGCAGGCGCGCCCGGGCGTAACCGTCGATCGGCGCCATCGCGTGCTCCAGCGGCGTACGCCGCGGCGCCGGCGATGCTACGAATTCCTTTAGGGAGCTCACCAAGCGCTCGAAGCGTACCGATGCCAGACGCTCGTGCAGGCGCTCGTAGGCCTGCTCCAGCTCTCGCGCGACAAAGCTCTGACAGTGGGTCGAGAAGGCCTCGCGTACCTCCCCCTCCTCCTCGAGCAGGCTCGCGTAGTCGTCCAGCGACAGCACCAGCACATCCAGGTCGCGCGCATCCCCGGTGATTTCGCCCAGCCACTTGAGATCTCGCCGGTAGCGCTCGAGGGTGCGCTTGGGGAACACCCCGTCCAGCTCGCTCAACAGGGCGCGGGCGCGCCGCAGGGACGTGCGAAAGTCATGGAGAAACTCTGGGTCCGTGCGCGCCCGCACGCCGGGCAGATTGCATTGCATGACCCCGAAGAAGGCCGACAGCAGCTGGCGCGCCGCCTCGTCCGTTCGCGCTTCAGGCGCGAGGTGAACTCGAGGCCGGACCACGTAGCAAGCGGGCCGACGCCCGCTGAACGCGAGCGCCTCCACCATCAGGTCATGCTCGGCGAGACGCAGGCCCAGGCGCTTTACCTCGCGACTCAACGCCTTGCAGCTAGCCTCGTAGCCACGCAGGGGCTGCAGGCGAAGGCGCCGAGCCACCACGGGAGCCGCCTTGGTGTGATCGGCATCCGCCAGGCTGCCAGTCTCGAAGGTGAGCCGGGCCAGGGTCTTGCCGTCGTCGTTCTCGAAATTCAGCGTGTGGGCCTGGGTGTGCACGATCACCTGGGGCAACAATGCGCGCGGCTCGGTGAATCCAGACAGGCGCTCACGAAATGCCCCTACCGGCAGCTCGTGGGCGAAGTGGGGCATGCGTGCGTTGGGCAGCACGCGGTCGGGGGCGCCGTTCTCCAGGCACCGCCAATGCAGGTGATTGGACGAGCCGTTGCGATGCTCTTCCAGCACGTAGCCCTGATTGAAGAGCCGCCAATCGAAGGTGTCGAAGTAGCAGACCACCCATCGCTGGGCGCCAAGATCCCGCAGCGCAAAGCGCTGACACAGAGTGTCGGCGATGTCTGCCGCCGCGAAATCCTCGGGCAGCGCGTATTCGTGTCTCATTAATCCCCGCGTCCAGACGCGCGGGGCGTCTGCAACCGCAGCCGCTCAGCTCCCCGGCGCCGCTTGCTCGACGCCGTGCCGCCGCTTCCCGTCAGCGCGATCCATCATCGCTGCGAGATCCCCGGGCGGAGCGACGCTCGAGGCGCCGACTGAACTGTTTGGCCAGCCTGTCGTTCAGGCTTTTTTCCCTGCGCTTCAACGCTGCGGACGCGCGTCTTGCGGCGATCGCGATCAGCGTTTCCTGGCTTCCCTGCTTTTCTCGATGAGTTGCCGGTTGCCGTTGTACGTACGTGCCGTCTGACCTCATGTCCCACGCGCTTCTCGCGTCTGCGAGCTGCACGTTGAGCATCAGCCGCAGCTGTGCCCGCAAATCCGTGTCCTCGATCGGGGCGATTACTTCCACCCGCGATTCGAGGTTACGACGCATGATGTCAGCCGATCCTATCCAGTATTCCTCATCCCCGCCGTTGTTGAAGTAAAAAACTCTGGCGTGCTCAAGAAAGCGGCCAACAATACTGATCACTCGGATGTTGTCGCTGACCCCAGCGAGCCCCGGCCGTAACCGGCACGTGTCTCGAATGATGAGGTCAATCGTAACGCCTGCCATCGACGCGCGATACAGGGCCCGCACCACATCCACATCTTCGAGCGCATTGCACTTGAATTGAATGCGCCCAGGGTGAGTGTCGCTATGCAGCTCAATTTCGCGCTCGATGCGTGAAATCAGTCCGGCCTTGAGTGTTTCCGGTGCACACAGCACTTTCCCATAGCGTCGCGGAGTGGGATATCCCGTCAGGTAATTGAAAAGCTCTGTAACGTCTTCGCCTATGCTCTCATCGCAGGTGAACAGGCCGAGATCGGAGTACAACCTCGCCGTGCCCGAGTGATAGTTACCGGTGCCGATATGCATGTAACGGCGCAGACCGTCGTGATCGCGGCGGACCACGTGGATCAACTTGGTGTGGGTCTTTAGTCCCAAAACACCGTAGGTCACGTGCACGCCCGCCTCTTCCAAACGCTTCGCCCAACGGATGTTGGCAGCCTCGTCAAAACGCGCCTGCAACTCCACCAGCACCGCCACGTGCTTGCGATTGCGCGCAGCGTCCACCAGGTATTGGATGACCTTGCCCTCGTGGGAGGTGCGGTAGAGGGTCATCTTGATGGCGAGCACGTCGGGGTCGAGTGACGCTGTGCGCAGGAAGCGTTCCACCGAGGAGGTGAAGGACTCGTAAGGATGTTGCACCAACATCGGTCCACCCGAGCGAATCAGCTGGAACATGTTGCGCGAGTCGTGGGCGAGGCGCGGGTGGTCCACCGGGTGATGGGGCGGGGCTTTCAGGGACGGGATGTCCAGCGCCGCGATCTCGAACAGGCTTCGCATCGCGATCATGCCGCGGACGGGATACACGTCTTCGGGTTGCAGGCCGAGGCGAGTCATCAAGGTAGTGCGCAGCTGTGGGCGCATCTGCGCATCCACCTGAAGGCGCACGATGGGCTTGAAGGGCTGTTCCTCCAGACCGCTTTCGATCAGTTCCAGCAGGTCCCCGCTATCGACCTGGGGCAGGTCCAAGCGTGCGTTGCGGGTCACCCGGAAGAGGCTGCAACTCTCCACCTGCATCCCTGGGAACAGGAGATCGAGGTTGTTCGCCATCACATCCTCGAGGAGGACGAAGCGGTTGCTGTCCTCCACCCGCTGCAGGCGCGGTACCACCTCGTCGGTGACCGGCACCTTGACCCGTGCGATGCGCTGCTCCCGCTCCGCGGGGTAGTACATGGTGACCAACAGGTTCAAGGCGAGGTTGGAGATGAACGGGAACGGGTGGCCCGGGTCCATCCCCAGCGGCGTGATCAAAGGATAGACGTTGCGGATGAAGTGGTCGCGCAGCTTGGTCCGCGCCCCCGGCGACAGATCTTGCCAGCGACAGATGCCGATGCCCGCGGCGTCCAGGTCCGACACCACCTCCTCAAAAATCGCCTCGCGCTGACGCTGCACCGCAGTAATCTTCGTGCGGCATGCTTCGATCAGCTCGCTGGGCGTGCGGCCGTCCGGTCCCCGATCGGCGATGCCTGCCATCACCAGGTTGCGCAGGCCCCCGATCCGCTTCATGAAGAACTCGTCTAAATTGCCGCTCACGATGGCTAAGAACTTCACCCGCTCGAGCAGCGGAGTGCGCGAGTCGCGGGCCTCGTGGAGCACCCGGAGGTTGAAGTCGAGCCAGGTCAGCTCGCGGTTTAGGTACAGCGACGGATCGTTCAGATCGATCGCTGCGGCGGCGGATTTCGCGCGCGTGCGAGTGGGCGGTTGGCGGGTAGCAGCGCTCAGAGCGGGGTCTCCTGAAGGTGGTGGGGCCGCCCTCCCGTGGGCCAGCCGCGGAGGGTCGACAAGGCGCTGCCCGCGGCAGACGATGCCACGGGGTCATGTTCGCGCCCGGAATCCCCCAGTCTACTACGCCTGAGTCATAACGCGACCTCGCGTCGCATCAGTTCCAGCCGTCTCGCGCACACGCGTGACACCCCGCCACAGGTGCGCTAGATTCGAGTCAACTTCGACTTATCCGTCCACCCACCGCCCCATCAGGAGGTGCGCATGATTGGAGAAAGTCACGACCTGGCTGAGGATTTCCCGGAGTATCGGGATCGGATCGCAACGCTGAGGGAGTCGAGCAGCGAGTTCGCTGAGCTCTACAACGACTACCAGCGGGTCAACAAGGAAGTTGTGCGAACAGGCCTCCGCCGCACTGTGCACTCAGACGTCTACACCACTGAGCTGAAGCGAATGCGCCTGCTGCATCTGGATCAGCTCTACGCGATGCTCAAAGCCTAAGAGCTAGCGACACCCTCTCCCAACCCCGGCCGGGCTGCTCGTCGAGCGGCCCGGCCCGATTACCTAACGGTCACGTTCGTCCAGCATCGCGCGGACGGCGCGCTCCAGCGCGAACACGTGCGTATCTTCCTCCTCGGCGCTACGTAAGGCCTCAGCCATCTGGAAGAGGTAATCGCGGTTGCTTCCGCTGGGGCCCTCGGCGAGCAAGATCTGTCGGGCGATCTCGGGCGTCGGCGCGTGACCGAGATACTCGGGGTTGTCCGCTGCGGCGTGATACACGACGGCGCGCAACAACTCTCCCCCCTGGCCCGGCGAGGAGACGTGGACGATTACCTCGTCCCGCTCGTAGCCTCCCTTCTCCCGGTAGTCCAGGCGATCGAAGACGGCGTGGCGGACGTCGTCGCTGATGCGGTAAGCGACGCCCCAACAACGATCGCCCGGTGACGGGATGAGGGTCACCACTCGCCCGGGGCGTCCAGGCACTCCGCGGTGGTCCGTCGACCCCTGCCAGAAGCGCCTCGCCCAGCCCTCGATCCAACCGCTACGCCGCTCCTCGAAGGGGAAGTCGGGCCGCCACACCAGCGAGCCGTAGCCGAAGACCCAACACGAGGGGGCTGTGCCCTCGGTCGGCGCCCTCCTCGCCAACGCTCAGCGCAGCCCCGTTTCCTGCCGTGCGATCACCAGTCTTTGGATCTCGCTGGTGCCCTCGTAGATCTCGGTGATCTTGGCATCGCGGAAATAGCGCTCGACCGGCATCTCCTTGCTGTAGCCCATGCCGCCGTGAATCTGCACCGCCTGATGGGTGATGAACATCGCCGTCTCCGACGCGAAGAGCTTCGCCGTGCTGGCCTCCGTCGTGAAGCGTGCACCGGTACGCGCCGACTCCATCTTCGCCCACGCAGCGCGCAACACCAGCAGGCGCGCCGCGTCGAGGCGTGTCTTCATGTCTGCGATCTTCGCCTGCGTCATCTGGAAGCTGCCGATGCGCTCACCGAAGGCCGTGCGTTCCTTGGCGTATTCGATGGAGGCTTCGTAGGCGGCTCGCGCGATGCCGAGCGCCTGGGCGGCGATGCCGATGCGACCCGCATCGAGCACGGACATGGCGATCTTGAAGCCCTCGCCCTCTTCGCCGAGTCGCCCGTCGACGGGGCAACGGTAGTCGTCGAGTTCGATCTCACAGGTGGCGGAGGCGCGAATACCGAGCTTTGGCTCGGTCTTGCCGCGGCTGAAACCCGGCTCCTGGGTATCGATGACGAAGGCGGTGATGCCGCGGGCACCCGCATCGGGGTCCGTCTTTGCGAACAGCACCACGTACCGCGCCACGGGACCGGAGGTGATCCACTGCTTCTTGCCGTTGATCACATAGTGGGTGCCATCGTCACTGAGTTCGGCACGCGTGTTCATGTTGCCCGCGTCGGAACCGGACTGGGCCTCCGTCAAAGCGTAGGCGCCGATCGCCTCCCCCGACGCCACCGGCACGACGAAGCGACGCTTCTGCTCTTCCGTGCCGTACTTGAGAATGCCGTTACAGTAAAGCGAATTGTTCACTGAAATGATGGTGCCGTGGGCAGCGTCCGCCGCACACACCTCTTCCATCATCACGGCGTAGCCGATGGTGTCCAGGCCAGCCCCGCCGTACTCCTCGGGCACTTCCACGCCCATAAAACCCAGCTCACCGGCCTTACGGATCGTCTCCGTCGGAAACTCGCCACTTTGATCGTAGGCAGCGGCCACCGGCGCGATTTCCTTCTGAGCAAATTCACGCGCTGCGTCCTGGATCATGCGCTGCTCGTCGGTGAGTGCAAAATTCATGACTGGCTCCAACCAAAAAAGTGCGGCCGAGGATACCATTGGGCCTGAAGCAGTGCAGTGACGGTTCACGGGGCCCGAAAGCGGGCTCACGAAGACGGTATGTAGCCTTTCGGGAACAGGATGACATCGCACCGTACGGCGCGATGATTAGGCCACTTGGTTCGCAAAGCGTTGCAGACCCACCGCTTATGACGTATACCAGTTCGTGGTCAGAAGATTACGTTAGTCGACGTCGTCGGTGATCTTTACAAGGACGTTGAGTCGGCAGCCGGAAGGCAGATCGTTGCGCGACGCAGAATCAAAAGTTTACGGGGGCAAGGCACGGCCGTTGCATTGCACCTCGCCAGGATCAGCAACGAAGTACGGCAGCACTAGTTATGGAACGTCGTCTTAACAAACGGTACAAGGGCAGCGGATTCGTCTACGTCTGCACCAACGGTCAGACGCGGCGCAAGCTCCCGATCGGGAACCTGAGCGCTCGCGGCGTGTTCGTCCGCTCCAGCGGCTACGCCTTGCCGCTCGATACGGCTGTCGACCTGGTGTTCGTGGTCAACCTTGGCAGCGTCACCAAGCTCTACCATCGAAAGGCAGTGGTCGCACATCGCTCCCGCGAAGGCATGGGTCTGCTTCTCCATCGGACCATTCGCCAGGGCGTCGAACCGTCCCTGCGCATGCACTCCTGAGGGAGCGCAGGCTGCCGACGCAACCCTGCGCCGGCAGCCAACGCCCGCGATGCCTAGCGGGCCACCTTCACCTCATACACCGCCTTTCCTGACACCCACGTCGCGTTCACGCCGATCTTCCAGATGTCCTGCGCGGGCACCTGGAACGGATCTGCGTCGACGAGAATGAAGTCGGCCCAGTAGCCCTGATCGAGGCGACCCTGACGATCGTCCGCGTGGGCGGCGAAGGCCCCTTCGACGGTGAACGAGCACAAGGCCTCGGTACGGGTCATGGCCTCTTCCACGATCCACCCCGTGGGCGGCTGCCCTGACCGATTGCTCCGCGTCACCGCCGCGTGCAGCCCGAAGAACGGGTTGGCAGGTTCCACGGGGAAGTCCGATCCCGATGCGATGCGTGCACCGCTCTCGATCAGGTGACGCCAGGCGTAGGCGCCGACCAGGCGCTGAGCGTCCAGACGCTTCATGGCCATGAACATGTCGCTGGTGGCGTGGGTCGGCTGCATGCTGGCGATTACATCGAGGGCGGAGAAGCGGGGAATGTCTGCCGGGTGGATGATCTGGGCGTGCTCCACCCGGTGTCGGCGGGCGACACGTTCCTGTGGCGGCACCTGGGCGAAGGCGTCCAACACCATGCGATTGGCTGCGTCTCCGATCGCGTGAACGTTCACCTGGAACCCCCGTGCCGAGGTCTCTCGCACCAGCGCCGCCAGCGCCGTATCCGCCTTGAACGCGAGGCCCTGATTGCCCGCCTCATCCGCGTAGGGCGCCAGGAGCGCTGCCCCTCGGCTGCCGAGGGCGCCGTCGGCGTAGACCTTCACGCTGCTCACCGTGAGGAAGTCGTTGCCCTCTCCCACCAGCGGCGCCGCGAGCGCCTCCCGTGCCGATTCGGCGAGCATGCCGTAGACGCGAATCGGCAGTTCACCGGCCTGGGCCAGTTCGCGGTAGATGGCGAGGTCCTGCGGGGTGATGCCCGCGTCGTGGACGCCGGTAATGCCAAGGCTGGCCAGCTCGTTCAGCGCCGTCAGGATCGCCGCCCGATCGTCATCTCGCGATGGCGCGGGCACCAGCCGCTCGACCAGGTCGCCGGCCGCATCGATCAACACCCCTGTGGGCTTGCCGCGTTCATCGACCTCGACGCGGCCGCCCACCGGAGCGTCGTCGGCCGCCGTGATCTCGGCCACCGCCAGGGCCCGCGAGTTCACCCACGCCGCGTGGCCGTCGATGCGACCGAGGTACACCGGCCGGTCATCAACCACCTGATCCAGATCGCTGGCGGTGGGGAACGCGCCACCAGGCCACTGCTCCTGGTTCCACCCACGCCCCACCACCCACGGCGCTTGCGGGTTCGCTTCGGCGTAAGCCGCGACCCGCGCCAGCGCTTCCTCCAGCGATCGCGTGCCCACCAGGTTGACCCGGCCGCGCGCTTCGCCGAGGGCGCGCACGTGTCCGTGAGCATCGATCAGTCCGGGCAGCAGGGTCTGCCCGGCACCGTCCACGATCGCCATTCCGACGGGCGCTTGCTGGCTCGCCTGCGATGCCTGCTCGGCGCTCGCCCAGCGCTGGGCCACGCGGCCCTGGGCGTCCACCTGCAGGCCAGCAAAGCGGCTCAAGCGACCGTTCGCGTCGCAGCTGTATCCGTTGATGTTGTGCACCAAGACCTGCGCGTGGGCAGGCCAGGCGAGGCTGGCGGCAACGACGCACGCCGCGAAGGTGCGAACAGATAACGGTGGAATTCGAATCATGGGTGGACCTCGATGTCCTGAGAAATCCTTCACGCGACAAGCTTGCCTCATCCGCCGCGCAGGGTGCCCAAGTTGGCAATAAGTAATGCCAGGCTACTCCAAAGGACTGCCTGTGCAGCCCAGCGCCAGGGCAGGCGACGAAGCAGGGAGACGAAACTCGCCGTACTCACCACGGTCAGACCGGTAAAGACCGCGAGCCAGAGCAACTGACCATCAAGCTCTGCCCGCGCAGGCTCCAGGTCACCGGAAAAGAGCAGTACGCCCTTGATCAACATGACCAGCAGCAGCACAAGAAGGATGAGCCCCGATGAGCCGAACACGATCCCCGTGAGAAACGTCAGCGGATGCACGACGACACTTTCCGTAAGCGCGCGAAGGCGCAATCGGCGCCCTTGATCGGGCGCGGAGCCAGGTCTAGTGTTGTTTGCAATACACCGCACTCGCCCTCGATATATCCGCAGCGCCCATGCTCGGGCGGTCTTGGCCTCAACACCACGCTAATCCCCCAGGTGAATGAACAGATGAGAAGTATCGCATTGCCCGCACCGGCGCTACACAAGGCGCTTGCCCTGTTCACCCTGCTCTTGTTCATCGGCGCCCTCGCCGCGGCGCCCACATGGGCGGCCGAGGCGGACGCGGATGACAAGGCGATGCCGGCGGCGGAGGATAATGTTCTCGACGAACCACTGGAAGCGCTGCAGCCGGCACAACAGCACAAGAAGATCGTGCAAGTGGTCACGGACCTCATGGATCAGTTCCACTACGCCGGCACGGACATCGACAACGCCCTCTCCAGTCAAATTCTTGACGGCTACATCGACGCCCTGGATGGCAACAAGTTCTACTTCCTCGCCCAGGACGTGCAGCGCTTCGAGCGCTACCGAACCACCTTGGACGACTCCGTGCGCGCGGGAAACGTGGCCCCGGCCTTCGACATCTTCAACCGCTACCGCAAGCGCGTACACGAGCGCATCGTGCACGCCATCTCGCTCCTCGATACCGAGCCTGACTTCACGATTGACGAGGCCTACTACTTCGATCGCGAAGACCAGCCCTGGGCGCGCACCGCGTCCGAGCTGGATGAGATCTGGCGCCAGCGCGTAAAGAACGACTCTCTTAGCCTAATGCTCACAGGTAAAGAATGGGGCGGCGATGACGGCGTCGCCTCCACCCTGCGCAAGCGCTACGAGCGCGTCCTGCGCCGTACCAGTCAGCTCACCGCTGATGAGGTGTTCGAGAGCTTCATGAACGCCTACGCGGACACGCTCGACCCTCACTCGAACTACTTCTCCCCGCGCAACACGGAGGAGTACCGCATTCAGATGAGCCTCTCCTACGAGGGCATCGGTGCCTCGCTGCAATTGCGCGAAGACTACGTCACCATCATGAACATCATCCCCGGCGGTCCCGCCGCCATCGATGGCTCGATGGAGCAGAAGGATCGCATCACCGCGGTCGGTCAGGGAGATGAGGGATCGTTCGTGGACGTGATCGGTTGGCGCCTCGACGACGTAGTCGAACTCATTCGCGGCCCGGGCGGTACGACGGTCCGCCTGCAGATCCTCCCGGCCGGTGCTGCACCGGGCTCCGCCGAGAAGATCGTCGCCCTGGTGCGCGACGAGGTCCGACTCGAAGCCCAGGCCGCCCAGCGTGAAACCCTCGAGATCGAACGCGGCGACAACGCCTACAAGGTCGGCGTCATCAAGGTGCCGAGCTTCTACCAGGACTACGCGGCGCGCCAGGCCGGCCGCAAGGACTACACGAGCACCACCCGCGACGTGCGCCGTCTCATCGGCGAGCTGAAGGAAGAAGGGATGGACGCGCTCATCGTCGACCTGCGCAACAACGGCGGCGGACATCTGTGGGAGGCTCGCGCCATGACCGGCCTGTTCATCGATGGCCCGGTGGTGCAGTTCCGCGAGACCAATGGTCGCGTTCGCCAGCTCAGCGACATCGAACCCGGCGTCGCCTACGACGGCCCCCTCGCCGTGTTGGTGGATCGCTACAGCGCGTCGGCCTCGGAAATCTTCGCGGCCGCCATTCAGGACTACGAACGCGGTGTGGTGATCGGCCAGAACACCTTCGGCAAGGGCTCGGTGCAGAACCTCTACGATCTCAACCGCTGGAGCACCAAGCGTTCCACCGGCGACATGGGGCAGCTGACGCTCACGATCGGCAAGTACTACAGGGTGACCGGAGGCAGCACCCAGCTGCGTGGCGTGGCGCCGGACATCCACCTGCCCTCGCCGGTCGATGAGGACCTGGTCGGCGAGTCGACCCGCGAGACCGCGTTGAACTGGGACCAGATCGACGCCACCCGCTTCCGCCAGGGCACGCCGCTCGACACGCAGATCGTCAGCCTCGAGCGCTACCACGGCAAGCGTGTCGCCGATGACCCCGACTTCCGCCTGTGGCAGACGGAGATCGAAGACCTGGAGGAGTTCAGCTCCCGAACGTCCGTCTCCCTGAACTACGACGCCCGCAAAGCCGAGCGGGATGCCCGCCAGCAGCGCCGCCTCGCACTGGAGAACGAGCGGCGTGAAGCCCTCGGCATGGAGGCGCTGAAGGACGTCGAGGCCCTCGAAGACGTGGAGCCGGTGGATGTGATGCTGCACGAAGCGGCGGAGATCATCACCGACTACTCGAGCCTGGCCGGCCTGCTACCCCAGCGCACGGCCGCCAGCACTCCCGCCCCTATCGAGAGCGAGGCGGTGGTGAACTAAGCCGACTGGTACTTGGGGGCCGGACGAATCCTTAGGTTCGCCGGCACCCCTCGGACCCGGAAGGGGGAGCGGTGCCGCGGCGCCGCTCCCCTTTTTTCGTGGTACTCCGCGAACCCCGTCACCAAACGCCGCTCGGGCGATTACGTCCTGTCGGGATGTGCGCAACCAATCGCGGCATCGAAACGTCGAAGACAGCAGGATGCCCGCGGCCGTAGGGGACTTGCAGATGTGTAGTTTGGTGTTATACTCCTGTACAACACTAATCAACCACTACGGCAAACCGGTAACACGGTCGACTCCAGTAGCTGCGGACTGACCTGCACGGCGAGGCACCCCCCATGACTGACCCCAAGCTGCAACGACTTCCCCAAGCACTCCCCCACCATCGGACCCTGCGTCTGATCCCGGTGGCCCTTCTCCTCGGCTTCTCCCTCACGGCTCTCCTCACCGGCTGCAGCGTCGGCGGCGAGAAAGCAGAGGTCGCGGACAATAAGGAGGAGGAAGAGGAGGTGGCCATTCCGGTCGAGGTCGCCGCCGCCCAGCGTGGAGACATCCTCGCCGTGTACTCCGCCACCGGGTCCCTCGAAGCCGAGCGCGACGCCGAGGTGGTCGCCAAGGTGGAAGGCCAGATCACCCAGATCCTGGTAGAGGAAGGCGACATCGTGAAGGCTGGCGACGTACTGGCCCGCCTCGACGGCGATCAGTTGCGCCTGGAACTCGCTCGCGCTCGCGCGTCCCTGGAGAAGCTGGAAGCGGAGTACGGGCGCAACAAGCACCTACACAACAAGGGCCTGGTGACCAAGGAAGCCTACGACACCATCCACTTCGACGTCCGCGCCAGCCGCGCCGACGCAGAGCTCTCCGCCTTGCGCCTGGGGTACACGGAGATCCGTGCTCCGATCGACGGTGTGGTGAGCGAGCGCATGGTGAAGGTAGGCAACACGATCACCGCCAACACCCCCACCTTCCGCGTGACCGACCTCGAACCGCTGATCACCGAGCTGTTCGTGCCCGAGCGTGAGTACCGCAAGCTGGCCGCCGGCCAACAGGCCGAGGTGACGGTGGATGCCCTTGGTGATGTCAGCTTCGCCGGTCGCATTGCCCGCATCGCACCGGTGATCGATCCCACCACCGCCACCTTCAAGGTCACCGTGGAGACGACCGACGCCGCCGGCCGCCTGAGCCCCGGCATGTTCGCTCGCATCAACGTGGTCTACGACGTGCATCCGAACGCCCTGCAGGTACCGCGCGACGCCCTGGTCGACGGCGTTGGCGACCAGGCGGTCTTCGTGGTGAACGAGGAGAACACGGCGCAACGCCGCACGGTCACCACCGGGCTCGACAACGGCGGGCGGGTGGAGATTCTGGACGGACTCAACGACGGGGACGAGGTGGTCGTCGTCGGCCAATCGAGCCTGCGTGACGGAGGCCAGGTGAACGTCGTGAACCGCCGCGCGGAACCGATCACCGAGGCCTTCGCGGGCGACCTCTTCCAACCCTAGGCGAACTCCGCGCGGGGCGGGCTTGCCCTCGCCCCGCGTGATGACCGCATCCGACCGGCAGGGTCTCTCCCTCGCCGCAGGTCTCTAGTCCTTTCCGAGTCCCTCGTCCACGGGAGATACGCGCATGACCTTCGCCGAACTTGCCACCAAGCGGCGCGTCACCGTCATCATGTTCACCACGGCCGTGATCCTCTTCGGTCTCGTGTCCTTGGGCCGGCTCAACGTCAACCTGCTACCCGATATCGCCTACCCCACGCTCACGGTGCGCACGGAGCTCACCGGCGCGGCGCCGCAGGAAATCGAGAACCTGCTGACCAAGCCCATCGAGGAGTCCGTCGGGGTTATCAAGAACGTTCGCCAGGTACGATCGGTCTCCCGCTCAGGCCAGTCCGATGTGATCCTGGAGTTCCTCTGGGGCACCAACATGGATCTGGCCGCGGTCGACGTGCGCGAGAAGCTGGACACGCTGCAGCTGCCGCTGGAGGCCAAGCGCCCCCTGCTCCTGCGCTTCGATCCCTCCTCCGAGCCGATCATCCGCCTGGCCCTGATGGACGCGACCGCCGAGGAGAGCCTCGGCGAGTCCAGCGAAGCGCGCCTGAAGTGGCTGCGTCGCTTCGCGGAAGACAATCTCAAGACTGATCTCGAGGGCGTGGAAGGCACGGCCGCGGTGAAGGTGAGCGGTGGCCTCGAGGATGAGATCCAGATCCTGGTGGACGAGGACAAGGTGGCAGCCCTCGGCTACTCCATCGACACGATCGCCCAACGCATCCGCGCCGAGAACGTCAATCTGTCCGGCGGTCGCCTCGAACAAGGGTCGCAGCGCTTTCTGGTCCGCACCCTGAACGAGTTCACCAGCGTGGACGATATCGCCCGCACCATCATCGCCACGCCCGACGGACGCACGGTCTACCTCGACGACGTGGCGCGCGTTGTCCGTGGCTACAAGGAACGTGAGGCGGTCACCCGCGTGGACGGGCGCGAGTCGGTGGAGCTCGCCATCTACAAGGAGGGCGACGGCAACACCGTGCAGATCGCCGCTCGCCTGCAGGCGCGCCTGGACGACCTGCGCGAGACCTTGCCCGACGGCCTCGAGCTGCGCGGCCTATACGATCAATCGCGCTTCATCAATGCGGCGATCTCCCAGGTGCGCAACGCCGCCCTCTTCGGCGGCCTGCTGGCCGTGCTGGTGCTCTACTTCTTCCTGCGCGACCTGCGCTCGACGCTGATCATCGGCATGACGATCCCGGTCTCGGTGATCGGCACCTTCATCGCCATGTACGGCTTCGACCTCACGCTCAACATCATGTCCCTCGGCGGCATCGCCCTGGCCGTGGGGTTGCTGGTGGATAACTCGATCGTGGTGCTGGAGAGCATCTTCCGACGGCGCGAGCAAGGCGAGGATGTGGTGTCGGCCGCCCAGCGCGGCACCAACGAGGTGGGCACGGCGATCACCGCCGCCACGCTCACCACCATCGCCGTCTTCTTCCCCATGGTGTTCGTCTCGGGGATCGCCGGCCAGCTCTTCCGCGACCAGGCCTTGACGGTCACCTTCGCCCTCGCCTTCTCCCTCTTGGTGGCGGTGACCCTGATCCCCATGCTGGCCTCCATCGGCGGTGGCGAACGCTTCCAAGAGGCGAGCTCCGACGAGCGCCCGGGCCTGCTCACCCGTGGCTTCTCCTTCGTGCTGCGTTGGATCGCCCGCATCTTCGGCGCCATCGTGTGGGTGATCTTCAGCGTGCTCCTGCGCCCCTTCACGTGGCTGTTCCAGAAGTCCTACGACGCGATCGCCCACCTGTATCGCCCGATCCTGGCCGGCGCCCTACGCCATCGCCTGCTGATCGTGGCCGTGGCGATCGGTATCTTCGCAGGCGCGATGACCCTCGTGCCTCGCCTCGGCACGGAGCTGATCCCCCAGCTCAGCCAGGGCGAGTTCAACGTGGACCTGCGCCTGGCCCCCGGCGCGCCCCTGGCGAGCACCGACCGCGCCGCGCGTGAGGTGCAACTCGCGGCGCAAGGGATCGATGGTTACGAGCGCTCCTTCTCCGTGGCCGGCACCGGCAACCGCCTCGATGCGAGCCCGGTGGATGCCGGTGAGAACACGGCGCAGCTGAGCGTGAAGCTGACCGACGGCGCCACACGGGCCACGGAGATCGAGGCCATGCGCGTGCTCCGCGACCACCTCAACCAGCAGGCGGGGGTCGAGTACGAGTTCAGCCGTCCGTCGCTCTTCTCCTTCAGTACTCCCCTGGAGGTCGTTGTCCGTGGCTACGATCTCGACAAGCTGCAGACCACCAGCGAGCGCATCGCCGAACGCCTGCGCGCCGGCGAGCGCTTCGCGGACGTGCGCACCACCATGCAGTCGGGCCAGCCGGAAATCCAGATCCTCTTCGATCACGAGCGTGCCGCCCGCCTCGGCCTTGCCGTGCGTGACATCGCCGACGAAGTGGTGGCCAAGGTGCGGGGCGAGCTGGCCACGCGCTACACCCTGCGCGATCGCAAGATCGACGTCCTCGTGCGCTCCCTGGACACGGAACAAGCCTCCGTGCAGGAAGTGCGCGAACTGATCGTCAACCCCTTGTCCGATCGCCCCGTCACCCTCGAGGCGGTGGCCGACATTCGCATCGCGGCCGGGCCGGCTGAGATTCGCCGCGCCAATCAGGAGCGCGTGGCGCTGGTGCAAGCGAACCTCGCCTACGGTGACCTCGGCGAGGCCGTGGCCGAACTCGATGCGCTGCTCGGCGAGGTCGCCCTCCCCGGCGGCATCAGCGCCGAGGTCGGCGGCCAGAACGAGGAGATGGACGCCTCCTTCGAGTCCATGCGCTTCGCTCTGCTCATGGCCGTGTTCCTCGTCTACCTCGTGATGGCCTCGCAGTTCGAGTCCCTGATCCACCCCTTCGTGATTCTGCTCACCGTGCCCTTGGCCCTGGTCGGGGCCGTGCTTGGCCTCACGGTCACGGGCACCAGCATCAACGTGGTCGCTCTGATCGGGGTGATCATGTTGGTGGGCATCGTGGTCAACAACGCCATCGTACTCGTTGACTACATCAACCAAGCCCGCGCCCGCGGCATGCAACGCGAACAGGCGATCATGGAGGCAGGCCAGGCCCGCCTGCGCCCAATCCTGATGACCACCGCGACCACCGCCCTCGGCCTGCTGCCGATGGCCCTCGGCATCGGTGAGGGGGCGGAGATCCGCGCCCCCATGGCGATCACGGTGATCGGCGGCCTGCTGGTGGCGACGGTCCTCACCCTGGTGGTGATCCCGGTGGTGTATTCGCTGCTCGACCGCAAACAGTACGCCGCCCCGGTCAGCAACCCCGCTCTGGCTACGACCCAGGCCTAAGGCCTTCAAGGAGATCGAGCGATGAAGCACACGCGCCTCGCCCTGGCCCGCCCCGTCGGCACGGTGATGATCTTCGTGGCCCTCGGCCTGGTCGGGCTCATCTCGGCTCGCCAGCTGCCGCTGGAGTACATGCCCGACATCCAGTGGCCGGGCATCTTCGTGCAGATCCCCTACCCCGGCTCCACGCCGGAGGAGATCGAGGAGCGCATCACCCGTCCGGTCGAGGAGGCCTTGGCCACCTTGAGCGGTATCGAGCGTATGCAGTCGACCACCACCCAGGAGCAGGTCGAGATCTGGGTCGGCTTCGACTGGGAGACCGATGCGTCGGCCAAGGGCATCGAGGCGCGCAGCAAGATCGACGCGATACGCGACGAGTTGCCGTCGGACCTGCAGCGCATCCTGGTCTTCACCGGGTCCCTCGGCGATCAGCCCATCATGCAGCTGCGCATCTCCTCCGAGCGCAACCTGTCCGACGCATACACGCTCCTCGAACGCGAGCTCAAGCGGCCGATCGAGCGCATCCCCGGCGTCTCCAAGGTGGAGCTGCAGGGGGTCGAGCCCCGCGAGGTGCGCATCCTCCTCGATGCGGATCGCGTCGCCGCCTACGGCATCGACCTCGCCGCCCTCGTCGAACTCCTGCGCAAGAGCAACTTCGCCGTGAGCGCCGGTCGCATCACCGACGGTGGTCAGCGCCTCAGCCTTCGTCCCCAGGGCGAATTCCGCTCGCTAGAGGAGATCCGCAGCATACCGGTTAACGGCAGCGTTCGCCTCGGCGACATCGCGCAGGTGGAGCTCACCGCGCCGGACCGCGACTACGGCCGGCACCTGAACGGCGAGTACGCCATCGGCCTCGCCGTCTTCAAGAGCACCGAGGCGAATATGGTCGAGGTGGCTCAGCGCGTGGTCGACGAGGTGGAGCGCATCAGTGAGAAGCCGCTCATGCGCGGGATCCAGCTGTTCGAACTGGAGAACCAGGCGGACGGCGTGAAGACCTCCCTGTCCGATGTACTGCGATCCGGCCTGATCGGTGCCCTGCTCGCGATCGCCGTGCTCTACCTCTTCCTGCGCCAGCTCACCACCACCTTGATCGTCACCCTGTCGGTGCCGTTCTCGCTGCTGATCACCCTGGGCGCGATGTACTTCTTCGGCCTTACGCTCAACATCCTGACCATGATGGGCTTGATGCTCGCCGTCGGCATGTTGGTGGACAACGCCGTGGTGGTCACCGAGAGCGTGTTCCGATACCGCCAGATGCACCCCGATGACCCGAAGGGCGCGACCCTCAAGGGTGTGCGCGAAGTGGGCATCGCCGTGCTCGCGGGCACTGCCACCTCGATCATCGTCTTCCTGCCGATCGTGTTCGGCGTCAAGGCGGACATCACGATCTTCCTCTCCCACGTAGCGATCACCATCGTGGTGTCCCTCATCGCTTCCCTGGTCATCGCCCAGACCCTGGTGCCCATGCTGGCGGCCCGCGTGGCACCGCCGCCCGAGTCGACCCAGGGCGGCCTCATGCGTCGTCTCACCGACGCCTACGTTGGATTCCTGGACATGTCCCTGGCCAAGCCATGGCTGTCCCTATGCGCCATCGTGCTGATCATCGCCAGCGTGCTCATCCCCGCCAACTTCGTGAACTTCGACATGTGGCCGGAAGAGGGTCGGCGCCGCCTAAACCTGTTCTACCACCTGGACGGCACCTACCCCGTGGAGCGCACGGAAGAACTGGTCAACACGGTGGAGGCCTACTTCAACGAGCATCTCGAGGAATTCGAGATCCGTGACATCTACAGCTACTTCGACACCCGAACGGCGCAGTCCACCCTGCTGCTGACGCCGAAGAAGGATGCGGTGCTCTCCGCTGGCGAGATCATGAAGAAGATCGAGGAGGGGCTGCCGGAACTGGCCATCGCCGACCCGAGCTTCGAATGGGAACGCCAGGGCGGCAACGAGGGCTTCAGCCTGCAACTCAGCGGCGACTCCATGGACGTGCTGGCGCCCTTGAGTACGGAGCTGGTGCGCATCCTCGGCACCGTCGAGGGCCTGCGCAACGTTCGCTCCGATGCCCGCAGCGGCGACGAAGAAGTGCAGATCGTGGTCGACCGCGAACGCGCGATGAAATTCGGCCTCTCGCCGCAGACCGTGGCGGGTGCCGTGGCCACGGCCATGCGCGGTGAAAACCTGCGCGAATTCCGTAGCAACGACGGCGAGATCGACATGCGCCTCGCCTTCCGCGACTCGGACAAGTCGGACCTCGAGAGCCTGCGCCGCCTGCCGTTGTTCGCCGCCGATGGACAACAGCTGCCCTTAGGCGCGGTGGCGGAGCTACAGGTGGTGCGTGGGGCGAGGCAGATCAAGCGGGTCGACCGGGCCACCGCCGCCATCGTCACGGCGGACCTACCCTACGTGTCCCTCGATGAGATCAAGCCGACCATCGAGGCGATCATGGCGCAGTTCGAACTGCCCCCGGGCTATCAGTGGAAGTTCGGCCGCGGCTTCGACCAGAACGAGGAGACCGGTCAGATCATGCTGGTGAACACCCTGTTGGGCATCGCATCGATCTTCCTCGTGATGGCGGCGCTGTTCGAGTCCACCCTGCTGCCCATGTCCATCATCACCTCGATCGTGTTCTCGATCATCGGCGTGTTCTGGTTCTTCATGCTCACGGGCACCGCGTTCTCCTTCATGGCCACCATCGGTATCCTGATCCTCATCGGTATCGTGGTGAACAACGGGATCGTACTCGTCGACCACATCAACAATTTGCGCCTCGAGGGCGTACCACGAAAACAGGCGATCCTCGAGGCCGGGCGCGATCGCCTGCGACCTATCCTGATGACGGTGGCGACGACCGTGTTGGGGCTGCTGCCGCTGGCGGTGGGTGACACCCAGGTGGGCGGCGACGGCCCGCCCTACTACCCGATGGCACGGGCGATTATCGGCGGACTGGTGTTCTCCACCATCACCTCGCTGCTCATCGTGCCCCGCGTATACGTCTGGTTCGACCAGCTGGACAACTGGTGGCGGATGGTCGTACGGACGGCTTTCCGCACCGCGAAGGCTGCGTGATGGCCCTGGCTAGGCCAACCGATAGGGTGCGTTAGGTGATGAGCGCCTCGCTCACGGACCAGTAATCGTCAGCGAGGATGTTGACGTCCACCTGCACACCGGCCTGGCCTTGGTGGAACTCGAGCGGGAAGGTCATCATCGACTCGGCCGTCGGCACGGTGGCCTGTTCGCCCTGGAACTGCGCCTTCACCTTGAGGTGGCGGGCGCGCAGCTTGAGCTCATCGGCGTACCCACGCTTGTTCGCCATCTGCTGCATCGAGCGCTCGATGATCTCCATGAGGGCTTCACAGTCGCGCTGCGAGCCGTAGGCTACCTCGGTGATGGAGGAGGTCATCGCCTTGCGGCTGAACGCGGCCAGGGAGTTTTCGGAGAACTCCACGAACAGGTACTGCGCGAAGGCGAGTACGGCGAGGTTGATCTTGCGTCGCGCCTCGACGCTCAAGCCCGAGAAACCGGGGGGCTCGCGGTCTAACTGTGCCTGGCGCTCCTGCCGCAGCTGCTCCACGCGCCCGCGCACTTCCGCGACCACCGCCTCCTGGTGCGAGATCTCCTCACGGATCGCACGCCGTTTGAAGTGGTTCCAAAATCCCTTCAGGGCGGCGATCCGCGCCTGCTGGTCGATGATGGTCTGGCGCTCCCGCGCGTACTCCTGCCCGATGCGGGCGAGACGCTCGTCGAAGGACGCCACGCTGTGCTGTTGCTGGGCGCGGAACCCCTTCTCTTGATCCATACGTTCGCGGCCGAGGTGTTGCTCCTGGAGCTGCTCGGAGAATTCGATAAGCTGGTTATGACAGAAGCGCCACAGGCCGCGGAGCTGGAAATAGACCAGCGCAGGATAAGCCGTCTCGCGCTCGCTGAGGCGCTGCTCGAGGGCGGCGAGGCGTTGGTTGCTCTGCCCGGGGTCCCCCTCCACCGCCGCCAATCGGTCGCGAAGGTGGTCGCACTCGGCGCGCAGTTCGGAGAACGCCTTCTTCAACTCGGCGCGGTTCTTGAACAGGGCCACCAGGCGATCGTCGGCGTCCCCGCTCGCGGGTATCGGATCGAACCCAGTCGGTGTGTCCTCGGATGTGATCGCAACGGCCTCGGCCCCGGAGGACCCGCCACGCTTACGCACGAGTTTTGAGAGCAAATCCGACATGACTGCGACAGGCCGCTAAGACGTCCCTGCGCCCACCAGGGCAAACCCGAAAGTGTAATGGCTGACATACACCCGTGTGGGCACACGGGTCACACAACGGCAGCGATCGTTCTAGTCCTGTCGCCCCTGACTCACCGTGAAGCGATGCCCACGGTCGGCGCAGTATTCCAGCCATTTGTTGAGCATGATGTTCCGAGTCCACCGACGACGCAACTCCGCGCCCGTGTGCGTATCGAACTGACTCAGGGCTGGATGGAATCTGCGCCCACCGCACGCCATGGCCTCCGCCAGACGCGCGTCACGGTAGACGCGCACGCTGAGGTCGGGATCGGCGATCTCCTCGCCCTCCTCCTCGAAGCGATAGGTGAGGTGCAGCGTCGTGGTGTAGGAGCTGACCTCCGTGAGGCGCATGAAGAGGGGGCAATCGCCCTCCACGTCAGAGCGGTACTCGCGCCCGATCTCATCGAGTGCGTCGAGCGGATCGATGATCCAAGACAGGCGCAGATAGTTACTCTCGTACAACGACATGAGCGCCGCGAAACTCTTCGGCGGCGCCAGCGTGGGCGTGAGTATGGCGCTGTCTGCGACCACGAATTACTGTCTCCTGAAAGCAACTCGCTGGACTATAGCATAGGGGTCCAGCGCCACTGCCAGGGTGAGTAAAGCACGACGAGACCCGGGTCACTGACCGTGCATCCGACGGGTTTACGCGCGCTCGACCCTTGCCTGGGACTTCGACTTCGTGTAGGGGTTCTGCGCTACAGTTCTCATTCCGGAAGCAGCTCGGATGCGGGTGTTACGCCTTCGCCCCATACCGTTGCCAAAGAGCACTAGTTTATGGATCTGATCACAGTCACCACGACACCTTTCGACGACCAACGGCCGGGCACGGCGGGCTTGCGCAGGCGCGTCGAGGTGTTCAGGCAACCCCACTATCTGGAGAACTTCGTTCAGGCGACACTCGACGCCTGCTTCAGCAAAGGCTGCACGTTGGTGATCGGTGGCGATGGTCGCTACTTCAACGATCGCGCGATCCAGTCCATCATCCGCCTTGGAGCTGCCCACGGCGTCGCGCGCATGATCATCGGACGTCACGGCTGGCTCTCCACCCCGGCCGCCGCCAACCTCATCGCCGAGCGCAACGCGGACGGGGGCTTGATCCTCACGGCCAGTCACAACCCCGGCGGCCCGGACGGTGACTTCGGCATCAAGATCAATGTGCATGGCGGTGGCCAGGCCAGCGCCGCCCTCGCCGATCAGATATGGGCGCACACCAAGACACTTCAAGCCTACCGCCAACTGGGCGCCGAGGAGGTGGATCTCGATCGCCTCGCCGAACACGACTATCACGGCATGCAGATCGAGGTCGTCGACCCGCTCGACGACTACTGCACGTTGCTCGAAGGACTCTTCGATCTCGATCGCCTACGAGAGTTGATCGGTAGTGGATTTCGCATGCGCTTCGACGCGATGCACGCAATCACGGGTCCCTACGCCAAGCGCCTTCTCGAGGACACGCTCGGTGCGCCGGCGGGCTCGGTGGTGAACGCCACCCCGAAGGAAGACTTCGGCGGCGGCCACGCCGACCCCAACCCCGTCGATGCCGCCGCCCTGGTCGATTTCATGTACGGCGACCAGGCGGTCGACTTTGCCGCGGCCTCCGACGGCGACGGCGATCGCAACATGATCTTGGGTCCCGGCCTCGTCGTCTCGCCGGGTGACAGCCTGGCCTTGCTTGCGGCGCACGCCACGTGCGCACCGGGCTACCGTGATGGCTTGCGCGGCATCGCCAGATCCATGCCCACGGCGCGGGCCGCGGATCGCGTCGCCGAGGCGCTCAACGTCCCCTGCTACGAGACGCCGACGGGATGGCGCTTCTTCGCCTCCCTGCTGCAGAACGAGCGGATCAGCCTGTGCGGTGAGGAGAGCTTCGGTACAGGTTCCAGCCACGTGCGCGAGAAGGATGGGCTGTGGGCCGTGTTGTTCTGGCTGAACATCATCGCGGTGACCGGGAGGTCCGTGGATCAGCTCGTGCACGAGCATTGGGCGCGCTTCGGGCGCGACTTCTTCGCCCGCCACGACTACCACATCGCCGAGCGCGACCGCGCCACGGACGTGATGAGCTCCCTGGAGCAGCGCCTGGGGACGCTGCCTGGACAACGCGCCGGCGAGCTCACGGTGGCCGACGCCCTACGCTTTGACTACACGGATCCCGTGTCGGGTGAGGTCGCCGCCAACCAGGGCCTCATCGTCCACTTCACCGATGGCGCCCGTGCGGTGTTTCGCCTGTCGGGCACCGGCACGGGAGGGGCCACCCTGCGGCTGTACGCCGACCGTCACGTCACCGATCCCGCCGATGTCGACCGCGATCGCCACGCGATGCTAGCCCAGACGATGGCCGCGGCGGCCGCCCTGGCGGAGATCCCGCGCATCACGGGCCTCGCCGAACCCAGCGCGGTGATCTAGTCGCGTCGAGCCCGAACCGGCAGGCGCATGCGGCTGACGATGCGCGCCGCCACCTCTTCCACCGAGGAGCGCGTGGTGTTGGTGTAGGGCACCGCATGGCGCTTGTAGAGGGCTTCCGCCTCGCGCACTTCGAAGCGAATCTGCTGGGGGGAGGCGTAGCGGCTGTTGGGCTTGCGATCCTCACGGATCTGCACGAGCACCTGCGGCTCGATGGTCAGCCCGTAGAGCTTGCGCTGGTAGGGGCGAATCGGTGACGGCAGGCCTCGCCCGTCCCGATCGAAGTGTTCCTCCGTCAGCGGGAAGTTGGCGGCGAACACGCCGTAGTGCAGGGCCAGGTACAGGGACGTGGGCGTCTTGCCCGAGCGCGACACCCCCACCAGGATCACGTCCGCATCCTCGTAGCTCTTCGGCTGCAGGCCGTCGTCGTAGGCGAGGGAGAAGTTGATGGCGTCGATGCGCGCCCGATAGACGGCGTCGTCCGCCTGCCCGTGGGCGCGACCGGTGGTGTGGGTGGAGGCCACCCCGAGCTCCTCTTCGAGGGGGCCGATAAAGGCGTCGAAGAAGTCCAGAAAATACGCTTCCGCGGTCTGCAGCACGCCGCGGATGCGATCGTCCACGAAGGTGGCGCAGACCAGCGGTCGCTCCCCTTCGAGCTCTGCGGTCAGGTTGATCCGCCGGATGGCCTCGCGGGCCGCCTCGTCGTCGGAGACGAAGGGCATCGTGATCATCCGAAATTCGATGTCTTCGAACTGGGTCAGCAGGCTCCGCCCCATGGTCTCGGCGGTGATGCCCGTCTGATCCGACACGAAGAAGACCGTGCGCTTTTTTGCCGCTACCGCCACCGCTGCACGTTCCTGAGCTAAAATGCCCGATCGATTTTGCGTCGCTGAGCGGAGAAAACCAAGGCCGTGACCCAGTACGTGATCCCCTTTCAGGAACTAGGACTAGACGACCTGCCTCAGGTAGGCGGCAAAAATGCATCCCTCGGCGAGATGATCGGCGGCTTATCCAGCCTCGGCGTCAGCGTGCCCGACGGCTTCGCCACCACCGCGGATGCCTTCCGTGAGTTCCTGCGCCAGGATGGCCTCGATGCGCGGATCCGCGAAGTCCTGGACCATCTAGACACCAACGACGTGGAAGCCCTCGCGGCCACGGGCAAGCAGATCCGCGAGTGGATCAGCAGCACGCCCCTGCCCGCCGGCCTACGCGATGCGATAGGCACGAGCTACCGCGCCATGTGCGAGCAGGAGGGCCGGGAGATCGACGTCGCCGTACGCTCCTCGGCCACCGCGGAAGACCTGCCCGACGCCTCCTTCGCCGGCCAGCAGGAGACCTTCCTCAACGTGCGCGGTGAGCAGGACGTGCTCGATACGGTGCGTACGGTGTTCGCCTCCCTGTTCAACGATCGCGCCATCTCCTATCGCGTGCATAAGGGATTCGTTCACCACGAGGTCGCCCTCTCGGTGGGGGTGCAGCGCATGGTGCGTTCGGACCTCGGTGCCAGCGGCGTAATGTTCACGATCGACACCGAGTCAGGTTTCTCCGACGTGGTGTTCATCACCTCCGCCTACGGCCTTGGCGAGACCGTCGTGCAGGGCGCCGTGAACCCGGACGAGTACTACGTCTACAAGCCCGCTCTGGAAGCCGGCAAGTTCCCGATCCTGCGTCGCAACCTCGGCGGCAAGGCGATCAAGATGATCTACTCGGATGGCGGAGCGGATCGCGTGCGCACGGTCGATGTGCCGAGCGTCGAGCGGCGACGCTTCTCCCTCACGGACGATCAGGTGCAGTCCCTGGCGCGCCAGGCCATGATCATCGAGAAGCACTACCAGCGCCCCATGGACATCGAGTGGGGACTCGACGGCAGCGACGGTCAGCTCTACATCCTGCAGGCACGCCCGGAGACCGTGGTGAGCCAGGCGGGCGGACGCATCGTGCGCTGCAAGCTCAAGGAGCGCGGCGAGATACTCACCACCGGGCGCAGCATCGGCAACCTGATCGGCAGCGGTCCGGCCAAAGTGATCAGCGGCATCGAGCAGATGAGCCTGGTGCGCGAAGGCGACGTGCTGGTCACGGACATGACCGATCCCGATTGGGAGCCGGTCATGAAGCTGGCCTCGGCCATCGTCACCAACCGCGGTGGACGCACCTGTCACGCGGCGATCATCGCCCGCGAACTCGGCATCCCCGCGGTGGTCGGCACCGGCGACGGCACCCGCCGTATCGAACCCGGCGCCCCCGTCACTGTCTCCTGTGCTGAAGGCGACGAAGGCTTCGTCTACAGCGGACGCCTAGAATTCGAGCGCAGCGAACTCACTCTCGACAAGATGCCTGACGTGCCCGTCAAGCTGATGATGAACGTAGGTAACCCCGACCGCGCCTTCGACTTCGCGATGCTGCCCCACCGCGGCGTAGGCCTGGCGCGGCTGGAGTTCATCATCAACCGCATGATCGGGGTGCACCCGAAGGCCTTGCTCGAGCTGGACGCCGTGGATCCCTTCGTCCACGACGAGATCCGCCTGCAGATGGCCGGGTTCGACGATCCCGTCGACTTCTACGTGCGGCGCCTGGCCGAGGGCATCGCCACCATCGGCGCCGCCTTCGCGCCGGAGCCGGTGATCGTGCGCCTCTCGGACTTCAAGTCCAACGAGTACGCCAACCTCATCGGCGGCGACCGCTACGAGCCGAACGAGGAGAACCCGATGCTCGGGTTCCGCGGTGCGTCGCGCTACATCGCGGAGGAGTTCCGTCCCTGCTTCGAGCTCGAGTGTCGCGCCCTGCGCATGGTGCGCGAGGAGATCGGCCTGAAAAACGTGTGGGCCATGGTGCCCTTCGTGCGCACGGTGGGTGAGGCGAGGCAGGTGCGCGACCTGCTCGCGGCCAACGGCCTGGAGAGCGGCAAGCACGACCTCAAGATCATGATGATGTGCGAGCTGCCCTCGAACGCGCTGCTCGCCGAGCAGTTCCTCGAGTTCTTCGACGGCTTCTCCATCGGGTCCAACGATCTCACCCAGCTGACTCTGGGCCTCGATCGCGACTCGGGGATCATCGCCGAACTCTTCGACGAGCGTGACGAGGCGGTGAAGCTGTTGCTCACGCGGGCCATCGAGGCCTGCCGCAAGGCCGGAAAATACGTCGGCATATGCGGTCAGGGCCCCTCGGATCACCCCGATCTCGCCCAATGGCTGCTCGACCAGGGCATCGAGAGCATGTCCCTCAACCCGGACACGGTGGTCGAGACGTGGATCGCCCTGGCGGAAGGTCATGGCGCCAAGGCCGGCGGATGAGCCGTCCCACCGGTGACGGCGAAGACCGTGCACCGGAGGACGAAGCGGAGCGGGCAGCACCGGAGGACCCAGCGCAGGTAACCCGCGACGCTGCCCTGCCGACGCCGCTGCCCACCGATGCCCCCGGCGCGGGCGATCGTCGAGGAGATGAGCATGCCCCCAGCTACGGCACCCTACCAGGGCGCTGGGGCCTGCTGCGCGATGCCGCCGCCTTTCAGGTGAAACTGGTGGTGGACGGCCTGCGCGATGTCCTGCTCAGTCCCGTGTCACTGATCGCCGCCATCGCCGGGCTGGCCCTCGGCCGCCACGATTGGTTCTACGACGTCCTGCACCTCGGGCGCCGCTCGGAGAAGTGGATCGACCTCTTCAGCGCGGCGCGGCGCGTCGGCCAGGCCGAACCCACGAACGCTACCGAACAGACGCGTGAGGCTGAGCGTCCACGCTACTACCGGCGATCGACCCGATCAGCAGATGCGCAGGAGCGAGACACCAGCGCCTCCCAGGCACCCCCCGAGCCCCCGCAGCTCCCCGCCAAGCCGCGGACGTGGTATAGCGACTCCCGCTGGAGTGAGGCGGATCAGCCAGGCGCCGAGAGCGAATCCATCGATGACCTGATCCAGGCTCTCGAGACGCGCCTGCAGGAACAGTACCGCCGCGGAGGCGTGACGGCGCGCGCGAAGCACACGATCGACCGCATGCTCGACGCGGTCGAGAAGCGCTACCGCGAGGGCCAGCGAACGCCGCCGAGTTCCGACAACTGAACGCGCGCCACGGCCGAGGTCAGCGCGCGCCCTAGCCTTCCCCTTCCGCCGCCGCTTCGGCGACGACGATCGCCAGGCGATCGCCCTGGGGGGAAATCGCCAAGCGCGATACCTCGCCCCCCGGCACGATCAGATCGCCCACGGCCAACCAGCGCGATTGGTCCGCCGGCAAGCGCAGGAGCGTCCGGCCTAGCACCGTGAAGGCCGCCCCGCTGGTGGGGTCGATCGCGAAATCCCCCGCGCCCCCGGGCACCATGGGTGCCCAGGTCGATACCTCGCCCGTGGCCACCTCGTAGCGCCGCAGCTCGCGGTTATTCTCATCCAGGGACTGCACGAAAACTACGTAGCGACCATCGGCCGAGCGTGCCAGGGCACGCCCGATACCTTCGGCGATGGGTTTGGGTGCTGACGCCTCACCGGGCGGTGTGCGGTCTGCGCGCTCGGCAAGCACCAGCGATAGCGGCTCGCCGACGAGGAACAGGGCGAGATGGGTGTCGGACGTCCACAGGTGATAGCCGACGTTATCGAGGCTCGGCAGCAGGCGGGTCACGTCGGTGCCGACACCGGTCAGACGCCACAGGTGTTGCGCACCGTCCGGTTCGACCCGAACCGTGGAGAGGCCGCCCCCTGGCATCGGGGTCGGCGAGTACTCGCTCATGGTGGCCGTCGCCGTGAGGCGCACCGGCGCGGCCTGCTCGTCGTGCAAGGAAAGGCGGTAGATGTCGGCCTGACCGTCGCCGCGAATCGACGTGTAGAAAAGCGCCTGACCGTCGGCCGAGAAGGCGGGTTGATTGTCATAGCCCACCCGTGGCGTCACGTTGCGAGGGCGACCGAGGAGCACGTACTCCCCCGTGCCGCCGAGCGTCGCCAGGTAGATGTCCGTACGCGGCGCGCCCGCGGACACGGCCGCCACGGCCGAGGGGGCTTCCTCTTCCTCCTGGGCGGATGCGTTCACCGGGCTCAGCACCAGCGCCCACCAGGTGACGACGAGCATCATCGGGCCTACCCCCTCGCGAACGGCGGGCTGGCGGGTATCGTGGTGGTGGGGCATGGGCGAATCTCCGTAAGCTGGTCCGGCAACCTCTGCCGGACGCGGGTCGCCAGGGTGCCAGGCCCCAGCCACAAGATCATCCTCGGCCAACGGTCAGCGCGACCGTCCACCCCGATCCGGCATCTCCTTAGCCGCAACTAGTGCTGACTCTCAGGCGTAGGCCCACCGCTCGCGCTAGAATAGGCGTTCTGCGCGCGAGGTTATTTCATGGTCATCACCCGCCAGGCCCTCTCCAATCCCGTCGCGGTCGTGGTGGCCGTTCTGATGGTGCTGCTCTTCGGCAGCATCAGTCTGTTCGGCTTGCCCATCCAGATGATTCCGAGCGTGGAGACCCCACGTATCCAGATCCAGACCTTCTGGCGTGCCGCCGCGCCCGAGGAGGTGGAGTCGGAGATCATCGAGCCGCAGGAAGATGCTATGCGGGGCCTGCCGGGCCTGAAGCGCATGACCTCTTCTGCCAGCCGCGGCAGCGCGAACATCGACCTCACCTTCGATATCGACGTCGAGATCGACCGCGCCTTGATCGAGGTCATGAACCGCCTCAACCGAGTGCCTAGCTACCCGGCCGATGTGGACGAGCCCATCATTAACATCGGTCAGGACGAGAACCGCAGCGCCATCGCCTGGTTCGCCGTGCGCCCCCTGCCCGGGCAGGCCATCGACATGGCCGCCCAGCAGGACTTCGTCGACGATGTGATCGTGACCGCTATCGAGCGCGTGCCTGGCATCTCGAGCGCATCCGCGTTCGGCGGACGCGCGTCGGAGGTACGCATCACCTTCGATCCCTACAAGGCGGCAGCCTACGGCATCGAGATCCCCGCCCTCGCCGCCACCACCGGCGGCAACAACGACACATCCGGCGGCTTCAACGAAGTGTTCCGGCGCCAGTACACGATGCGCTTCGCCGGTAAACCGAGCCTGGAGGAGTTCGGCGAGCTGGTCCTCGATTGGGCTGACGGGTCGCCCGTGCGCCTGCGCGACATCGCCACCGTCGAGAAGACGCTGGTCGACCGCAGCGGCATCCTCAGCCAGAACGGCGGCCCCTCCATCGCCTTCAACGCGCAGCCGCAGACCGGCGTGAACGTGCTCGAAGTGATGGCGGGCCTGAAGGAGACGGTAGCGTCGCTGAACGATGGCGTCGTCGGACGCCGCGGCATGTTCATCCGCCAGGTGTACGACGAGACCGTCTACATCGAGTCCTCCATCGGCATGCTGCGCACCAACCTCCTCCTCGGCATCACCCTCGCCGTGGTGATCCTGTGGTGGTTCATGCGCAAGCTGCGCGCCACGGTGATCGTGGCCCTGGCCATCCCGGTCTCCCTGTTCTTCGCCTTCACCGCCCTGCAGTTCTCCGGCCGCACGCTCAACATCATCTCCCTGGCCGGCCTCGCCTTCGCCATGGGCATGGTGCTCGACGCCGCCATCGTGGTGTTGGAGAACATCGTGCGCCTGCGCGAGCAGGGCAAGTCTAGTGCGGAGGCGGCCCACGACGGCGCTTCGCAGGTGTGGGCCGCACTGGTCGCCTCCACCGCGACCACCGTGGCCATCTTCCTGCCCATCCTGTTCCTGCGCGACGTCGCCGGCCAGCTGTTCGCGGACCTTGCCTTCACCCTGGCCGTGGCGGTGGTGACGTCCCTGATCATCGCCATCACCATCATCCCCACCGCGGCCACCACGTGGCTGCGCAACGTCGAACTCACCGATCCCCACGCCAGCTGGTGGGATCGCGGGTCGCGCACGGTGATGGCGCTCACGGACACGCCGCGCCGACGCTACTTCTGGATCGGGACGCTGGTGAGCCTCGCCGTCGGTCTGACCGTATTGCTGAAGCCCGAAGCAGACTACCTACCCGAGGGTCAGATGAACTTCGCCTTCGGCTTCATCCTGCCGCCCCCGGGACAGAGCATCGACACCGCAGAGACCGAGTTCGTCGATGTGGTCAACGAACGCATGAGTCGCTTTCTGAACGGCGAAGCCGACCCGCCGATGCAGAACTACTTCTTAGGGCTGTTCGGTAACTTCGGGTTCTTCGGCATGCGCGCGGAGGACCCGGACGACTCCGATGCGCTCATCGATGCGGTCAACGCCACGGTCTTCGCGGACATCCCGGACACGATCGCCTTCGCCCAGCGCTCGTCCATCTTCTCTCGCCTCGGGGGCGGCCGTGAGATCGAGGTGAACATCCAGTCGCGCGATATCGAAGCCACCTTCGCCGCCGCCGGTGCGGGCCTCGGTGCGATCCAGCAGGCCCTGCCGGGATCTCAGGTGCGCCCGATTCCCGGCCTCGAGTTCGCCGAGCCCGAGCTGCGCATGGCGCCGAACGACCGGCGTATCGCGGAGGTCGGCTGGGACCGCAAGGACATCGCCAGCGTGGTCCGCGCCCTCGGGGATGGGCTCTTCGTCGGCGACTACTTCGACGGTGACAAGAGCTACGACATCGTGCTGCGGGGCACGGACTGGGAGACGCCCGAGACCCTCGCCGCCACCCCCTTGATGACGCCCACGGCCGGCGTGACGGCGCTCAACGAGGTGGTGAACATCGAGCGCACGTCTGGGCCGAGTCAGATCCGACGGGTCGACCGCCGGCGCTCGGTCACCCTCTCCGTGAGTCCCCCGGATATCTCCCTCGAAGAGGCCCTGGCCGTACTGCAGACGGAGGTGGATCCGGTGATTCGCAGCCAGCTGCCCGATGACGGCGAGGTGACCTACTACGGCAGCGCCGACGAGCTCGCCATCGCCCTCAGCAACATGGCGCGCAGCTTCGCGCTGGCCGTGGCCATCCTGTTCCTGCTGATGGCGGCCCTCTTCCGGTCCTTCCGCGACAGTCTGCTGGTGATCCTGGCCCTGCCTCTAGCCACCGTGGGCGGTGTCGTCGCCCTGCGCCTGACCGACGCGCTGGTGTTCCAGCCCATGGACCTGATGACGATGATCGGCTTCATCACCCTGCTCGGCCTGGTGGTGAACAATGCGATTCTGCTGGTGCATCAAACGCGCATGTCCGAGCGCGAGGGCATGAGCCGGCGCGACTCCGTGGCCCAGGCGGTGCGCCTGCGCCTGCTCCCGATCCTCATGAGCACCCTAACCAGTTTGTTCGGTATGCTGCCGTTGCTGTTGGTGCCTGGCCCGGGCACCGAGCTCTACCGCGGCCTGGCCGCGGTGATCGTCGGTGGCATGACCGTCTCCACCGTCTTCACCCTGATTCTCCTGCCGAGCCTCCTGCGCATCGGCGAAGCGCGAACGGCCCACGACGCAGCCCCCACGGGCAGCAGCACGAGCGGCGGCCCCCTGCGCGAGTCCTACGCTGAGAGGCACTCCTCCCTATGACCGAAGCCCCCCTACGCACCGACCGCCGCGCTTGGATGGCGAGCGGTGCCCTGTCGTCACTGCTGCTGCTAGCCGCGCCGACGCTGCTCGCCCAAGGCGGCCCGCCGGGCGGATTCCCGGCGCCGCCGGTGCGGGTGGAACGCGCCCAGATCACCTCCCTGGCGCCGACGATCCCCGTGCCCGGATCGGTGCTCAGCCGCGACGATACGCGCCTCGCCGCCGAGGCGGCAGGTCGCTTGGTCGCCCTGGCCGAAGTGGGCGATCGCGTGGCTGCCGGCGACATCATCGCCCAGGTCGACGACGCCCTCCTGCGCCAGGAGCGCGCCCAGATCGACGCCGAGCGGGCGCGCGCGGCGAGTCAGCTGGCGTTCCTGGAACGTGAAGTGTCGCGCCTCACGAAGTTGGCGGCGACCAACGTGGCCGCCGAGCGAGAGCTCGACGACACGCGCTCGCAGCGCGACGTCGCCGCGCGCGACCGCGACGTCATCGACGCTCGCCTGGCCCAGAACCAGATCAACCTCGATCGGGCAAGCCTGCGCGCGCCCTTCAACGGCATGATCACCCAACGCTTCGTCAATCCGGGCGAGCGCGTAGCCATCGGCGATCAGGTGCTGCGCGTGGTGGGCAATGAGCGCATCGAGATCATCTCCCAAACCACGGTCACCGCCGCCCGCTATCTCTACGTGGGGGGCAACGTCACGGTCGCCGATGAGACCGGTCGCCAGGGCGTCGGCCTCGTGCGCACGATCGTGCCCTTCGGCGACTCCACCCGGCACATGTACGAGATGCGTATCGACGTGCCGGCCGAAGACTGGTTGATCGCGCAAGCGGTGGTCCTGCAGGTGCCCGTCTCGGTGCCGGAGGAAGTCCTGGCCGTGCCGCGCGACGCCCTGGTACTGCGCCAGGAGGACACCTACGTGATGCGCATCAACGGCGATGACGAGGCGGAGCGGGTAGACGTCGCCACGGGACTTTCGGCCGGCGCGCTCATCGCCGTCACGGGCGATCTGCAGCCCGGTGATCGGGTGGTGGTGCGCGGCGCGGAACGCCTCATGCCGGGCACCAAGGTGCGAGTGCTCGCGGCGCCCGAGCCCCTCGGCCCCGCCGCCGCAGAAGTGAGCGAAGACGGCTAGTGTCCGGTCCCTAGACGCCGCCCGCTTCGCGCCGCCAGCGCACCGTCAGATTGTTGGCGGGCATCTCGTGCACCTCCTCGCACGTGAGACCGTTGGCTGCCGCCAAGCCATCCACAGCCTCCAGGTCGCGAATCCCCATATGCGGCGCAGACTCGCGCAAGGATCGGTCGAAGCGCTCATTGCCCTCACTGGTGTGTTCACCGCCTCGCTTGAAGGGTCCGTACAGCAACAAGCAGCCACCGGGTAAGAGACTGCCCGACGCGATCGCCATCATCCGCATGACCTCCGGCCAGCTCATGATGTGTGCGGTGTTCGCGCTGTAGACCACCTCGACCGCGGGCACGAACCCGCCCTCGGCCTGGGCCACATCGAGCACGTGCGGGCCCTCGACGTTCGCGAGCGCGGCCTCGTCGCACCAGGCTTCGATGCCCGCGTGGTTCCCGGGCCGGTCACTCATTATCCAGGTGAGGTGGGGTAGTGCGGCGGCGAAGAAGACCCCGTGCTGACCGGTCCCGGATCCGATCTCGAGTACCCGTGGACGTGCCCACTGCGCGAGCGTGGGTCGCAACACCTGCAGGATCGGCTCGCGGTTTCGCTCGCAAGCAGGAGCGAACGGTTTCATTCACCTGACCTCACGGCAAGGCCGCGCCGCGTTACTCGCTGGGAAGGGAAATGAAATGCTCGCGGTAGTAGCGCAGCTCACGGATGGACTCGTGAATGTCGTCCAACGCCACGTGAGGCGCGCGCTTCTCAAAGCGCTCCGCCATGCCCGGCGCCCAGCGCTTGGCGAGTTCCTTCAGCGTGCTCACATCGAGGTTTCGGTAGTGGAAAAACCGCTCGAGGTCCGGCATTAACCGGGCCATGAAACGACGGTCCTGGCAGATGCTACTGCCGCACATGGGCGAGTTGCGCGGGGGCACGAGTTGGCGGAGGAACTCCAGGGTCTGGGTCTGGGCTTCCTCCGGGGTAACCGTACTAGCACGCACGCGATCGACGAGACCCGACTCCCCATGCGTGCGCTTGTTCCAATCGTCCATCCCTTCCAGCACTTCGTCCGGCTGGTGGATCGCGAGGACCGGACCCTCGGCGATCAGGCCGAGGTGCTTATCCGTCACGACAGTGGCGATTTCGATGATCTGGTCATTCACGGTATCGAGACCGGTCATTTCCAGGTCGATCCAGATCAGGTTTTCGGGGCTTGCTACCATAGGCCGGGAGTCTAGCAGCGCAGCGACCCGTGCGCCTATGCCTGTGACGCACTTGTAAATGCGTGTCGCCGCCCACAATTCCCCCTGTCGAGCGCTGGAATCTTGAGCGCGGTACGGGAATACCACTACCATCAGCGCCGAGTCGCGCCCCGCGGCAGCCTCGAACGCGAAGCTAATCAACGAGCTAGGACACAACTCAACGATGCACTGGATGACGCCCCTCTTCCTGGCCCTGCTGGCAGCGACCACCATCGTGCGCCTGTGGCTGAGCAGTCGACAGATCGCCGCCGTGCGCCGCGGTCGTGACCGAGTGCCGGCGCCCTTCGACGACACCATCTCCCTGGAGCAGCATCACAAGGCCGCGGACTACACCATGGCCACGACCGGCTTGAGCCGCATCGGCACGGTGGTGGACGCCGCGCTGCTGCTATTCTGGACCCTGGGCGGCGGCCTGATGCTGGTCCACTCGCTCGTGTCCTCGCTTCAGCTCGGTCCGCTGCTCACCGGCACGCTGGTCACCCTGATCACCTTCATCGCGATGTCGACCCTGGAGCTGCCCCTGTCGATCTGGCGCACCTTCCGCATCGAGGCGCGCTTCGGCTTCAACCGCATGACTCCCGCGCTGTTCATCTCCGACCAGATCAAGACGCTGGTCCTGATGGCCGTGATCGGCACCCCGCTGATCGCCGTCGTCCTGTGGCTGATGGCGGCCGCCGGGAGCCTGTGGTGGTTGTACGCGTGGGGCGTGTGGGTGGCCTTCAGCCTCGCCCTCTTTTACCTCTACCCCGCCTTCATCGCGCCCATGTTCAATCGCTTCACGGAACTCACGGACGACGGCTTGAAGGCGCAGATCGAGTCGCTGCTGCAGCGCTGTGGCTTCAAGAGCCAGGGCGTCTTCGTGATGGATGGTTCGCGACGTTCCAGCCACGGCAACGCCTACTTCACCGGGATGGGGAACAACAAGCGCATCGTGTTCTTCGACACGCTCCTCGAGTCGCTGAACGGTGAGGAGATCGAGGCAGTGCTGGCCCACGAGCTCGGCCATTTCCGTCGCCAGCATGTGCGCAAGCGCCTAATGACGAGCTTCGCTTTGACCTTAGTGGGCCTGGCCCTGATCGGTTGGCTGCGCGCCTCGCCGGATGCCATGGCAGCGCTCGGTGTCACCGTGCCCACCGACGCCCTCGCCCTGCTCCTGGCCTTGGTGGTCTCCCCCGTCTTCACCTTCCCGATGACGCCGATCACCGCGGCGCTCTCGCGCAAGGACGAGTTCGAGGCGGATGAGTACGCGGCCGAGCAGTCCAATCCCACGGCGCTGATCGAGGCGCTGGTGAAGCTCTACCGGGATAACTCGAACACGCTCACCCCGGACGAGACCCACTCGCGCTTCTACGACTCACACCCTCCGGCTCCGATCCGCATCGCCCGCTTGCACCAACTCGCCAGCAGCCGCTGAGCCGGTACGGCGCCTGTGCCAGGCGGGGGCCGTCGTCGCGAGCGGAGTGGGCCGGGCCGACGAGGTGGGTCGCGCCCGGCTGACGCCGAGGCTGCCGAGGCGGGACTCGTGGTGGCAAGCTTCGGCCGCCGCTGCCTCGTGGAGGACACCGGCGACCCGCCTCGCAAACGCCACCGTTGCGTGCCCCGCGGGCGCGGCCTGCGCATCGTCTGCGGTGACCACGTGCGTTGGCAGCGCGCCGCCGCCGGCGCCCGCGACGGCCAGGTCCTCGCCATCGAACCTCGCCGCAACGCCCTGGAGCGCCCCAACCTTCGAGGCTTCAACGAAGTGCTGGCGGCAAACGTCACCCGCCTCGTGGTGGTGGTGGCGCCCGCCCCGGCTCCCGATCCCTTCATGGTCGATCGCTACCTCGCCCAGGCGGAACTCATGGGATGCGAAGCGCTCATCGTGCGCAGCAAAGGGGATCTGCCCTCCCTCGACGACGATGAGGACCTGCTGGAGCAGGCCTTCGCGGAATGGCGCGACGCCGGCTACGACACCCTGCGCGTCGCCATCTCCGCACCGGACACCATCGAGGCCCTCGCCCACGCCCTACGCCAGGACACATCGATCCTCGTGGGCCAGTCGGGCGTCGGCAAATCATCCCTCCTGAACGCCCTGGTGCCGGACCTGGACCTTGCGACCGGTGAACTCTCGGAGAGCTCCGGCGAGGGACGACACACGACCACCGCCGCCCACCTCCATCACCTGCCCGATGGCGGCCAGGTCATCGACTCCCCGGGCGTGCGCGACTACGCACCGGGGCGTGTGGGTGAGGCGGAAGTCGCCAAGGGCTTTCGGGATATCCGTGCCCTGGCGGAGGGGTGCCGGTTCCACAACTGCCTGCACATGCAGGAACCGGACTGCGCGGTGCGCGCGGCGCTGGCGGGGGATGGCCCCGGCACCTTGGCCCCACGCCGCTACGAGAGCTATCGGCGCCTGGTTCGCCTAATGGAAACGCTGGGTCGCGGTCACCACTGACGCCCCGTCCCGAAAGGGGCCCTTAGAAGCGCTGGCGACCCGACAGGGCGTGAGAGAGTGTGCCCGCATCGACGTACTCCAGCTCGCCCCCCAGCGGCACGCCGTGGGCGATGCGGGTGACTTGCACCCCGGCTTCGCGGGCCAACTCGCCCACGTAGTGCGCGGTGGCTTCGCCCTCCACCGTGGGGTTGGTGGCCAGGATGAGCTCGCGCGGCGTGCGCTCGCTGAGGCGTTGTTCCAGCACGTCCAGGCCGAGTTCAGCGGGGCCAATCCCGTCCAGGGGTGATAGATGGCCCATGAGAACGAAGTACTTGCCCGAGTAGTCCGCGGTCTGCTCTACCGCAACCACATCGGCGGGCGACTCCACCACGCACAGCAAACCGTCGTCGCGACGCGGCGAGGCGCAGACGGCGCACAGCTCCACCTCACTCAACATCCGGCATTCGCGGCACCGCCCCATGCGTTGCGCGGCGTCGGCCAGCACGGACGCCAGCGTGCGCGCTGCCTCGCGGTCGCGGTCGAGCAGGTGAAAGGCCATGCGCTGAGCGCTCTTCGGCCCGACGCCCGGCAAGCAACGCAGGGCCTCGATGAGGCGGGTGAGTAGCGGCGAGTAGATCACGGTCGCAGGATGGGCCTTAGAACGGCAGCTTCATGCCCGGCGGCATCAGACCGGCCGCCAGACCGGACATGCGCTCCTTGGAGGTCTCCTCCACCTTGCGCAGGGCATCGTTGACGGCGGCGGCGACGAGGTCCTCCAGCATCTCCTTGTCTTCCATCGCGGAGGCATCGTCGATGGTGACCGACTTCACTTCGTGTTTGCAGGTCATGGTCACACTCACCATGCCGCCGCCGGATTGGCCGGTCACCTCCACGTTGGCCAGCTCGTCCTGTGCGCGTTGCATGTCGGCCTGCATCTTCTGGGCCTGCTTCATCAGCTTGCCGATATCGCCCTTCATGGTTGTCCTCTTCTCGTAAGGTTGGGTTGAGCGGCATGTCGAGCACCGCCCGAGATACGGTTAGCGGCCGCCTGCCTCGCGGACGTGCGGTGCCGACGGCGCGGCGGTTCGCCCTCCTTTCGCGGGTGCACCCTCCTTGCCGGGTGCCACGGCGCTGACGCCAGTACGCGAGGGGCCCTGGCGCGCTTGCACCGTCTCCTCCAGCAATTGCGCGCCCAGGGTCTGCTGCAAGGCCTTGACGTAAGGATCCTCGTGCATCGATCGCACCGCCTGGGCATGGCGCTCGGAGCGTGCGATCTCGGCCCGCTGGGCAGCGGTTTGCGTCTGCGGCTGACCGACGGAAAAGTCCAGGCGCCAGCCCTCTTCGGCGCGGTGTTCACGCCACGACTGTTCCATCGTCGAACACTGCTGGCGCGTGAGCAGGTGCTCTCGGGCCTCGTCCACCTGCAAGCGCAGGATCTGGCCCTCCACCCCGGTCACCACGCTGTTGTCCGCCAGCTGGCGGAGCATGCCACTCGAGCCGAGTGACTGGGCAAAGCGTTCCCAGTCCGCCTGGGTGGGCGGATCGGAGGTCACCCGCGAGGCGACGGGCGTCGGCGGGTTCTCAGCGGCCTGCGTGGGCGCAGCCTTCGTCGGGACGGGCGGCGTTGCGGGCGCCTCGACCACCGGCGCGGCAGGCGGCGGCAGTGGGGTGACCTTGGGCGTCGCTGCCTTGGCCTCGGTCTTCACCGGCGGCGGCGGTTCCGATGGCGGGGTCGGCGGGGACTCGGCGGGTACGCGCACCGGCGGGGGCGCACTCGCTACCGCCCCACTCGGAGCCGATGCGGTTGGACCGCTCGCCTTACCTGCGCCCGATCGCGCCAACGTGTCGCGTGGCTTCTTCGCAGCGCCACCCACGGCTTGTCCGCCGGCGCCCGAACCGCCGTCACCCTCGCCTTCCATCTGGAACGCGAGCATGCGAAGCAGGGTCATTTCCAACCCCAACCACGGCGTGGGCGCGAGCGGCAGGTCTCGCCGTCCATTCACGGCGATCTGGTACCAGAGCTGCACGGCATCCGCGGGCGCTCGACCCGCGAGGCCCTGGATGGCCTCCGCGTCCGGTACCCGCTCCGCCAGGGCATCGGGCACCACCTGCGCGAGCGCCAACTGCTGACAACCGCTGGCGAGCTCGCTGAGCACGCTGTCCGCGCCCAGCCCCCGCTCGGCCAGGTCGCTCGCCACGTGCATGAGCGCAGAGCCATCGCCGTCGGTCAATGCCTGCAGTAGGCGCAGGACGTGCGTGCGGTCGACGGTGCCGAGCATATCCGCCACGGCATCGCGCATGAGGTTGCCCCCAGCGTGGGCGATCGCTTGATCGAGCAGACTCAAGGCATCGCGCATACTGCCATCGGCCGCGCTCGCGATGAGCGCGAGCGCTGGAGCCTCATGGGCGTAGCCCTCCGCCTCGGCGATGCGCGTGAGCTGCGCTTCGATCACGGTGGGCGGCAGGCGCTTTAAGTTGAACTGCAAGCAGCGCGACAACACGGTCACCGGCAGCTTCTGTGGATCCGTCGTCGCCAGCAGGAACTTCACGTGGGAAGGCGGCTCTTCGAGGGTCTTCAGCAGCGCATTGAAGGAGTGCGTCGACAGCATGTGCACCTCATCTATGAGGTACACCTTGTAGCGGCCGCGAGTCGGTGCGTACTGCACGTTGTCGAGCAGTTCGCGCGTGTCATCCACGCGCGTGCGCGAGGCGGCGTCCACCTCCAGCAGATCGACGTAGCGCCCCTGATCGATCTCCACGCATGCGCTGCACTCGCCGCAGGGCGTGGAGCTCACGCCGCGCTCGCAGTTGATCGACTTGGCGAAGATTCGCGCGAGGGTCGTCTTGCCCACCCCGCGGGTGCCTGAGAACAGGAAGGCGTGGTGAAGGCGATCGTTGTCGAGCGCGTTGATCAAGGCGCGCAGGACGTGTTCCTGGCCCGCCACTTCGCTGAAGTTCTTGGGGCGCCACTTGCGCGCCAGCACGAGGTAGCTCATGCCGAGCGATCGTCCTGCTGCTGGGTGAGGGGTTGGGCGGCGAACTGAATCATGCCCCCGAATTTAGCACGCTGGGCTGGCGCGAACCGCGCCTCCAACATTCGCTATGGAGGCGGCCCGCGCCAGTCACACCCCGGCGCCCGGTATGACCGCTACCGCTGCTCCCTTCCGGGCCTGACGGGGTTTACGGCTGACCGTCGCGAGGGGACCGACGCGGCCCACCATAGCGAGCCGCAAATAGTACCATCCAGGGGCGCCGTTGGGCACCGCCCTACGGTAAGCTGAGGGTCCTGTCCGCCCTCGTCACGGAGCGCTCCGAATGGCCGAACGCAGCACCCCCACCTTCCCCATCGTCGACCTCGCCCTCGCTAATGAGCAGTTCCGCGATGTGATCAAGACGGGCACCAAGCTGCAGGTGGTGCTCATGAGCATCCCCGAGGGGGAGGAGATCGGCGCCGAGGCCCACGAGGGCCATGACCAGGTGTTGGTGTTCGTGCAGGGCACGGGCAAAGCCGTGCTCGGCGAGGAGGAACGAGAGGTGGGTGCCGGCGACCTGGCCTTCGTGACCTCCGGCACGTATCACAACTTCATCAACACGGGCTCGGGGCCGCTCAAGCTCTACACCCTCTACGGGCCACCGGAGCATCCCGCGGGCACGGAGCACGCTACGCGCGCCGAGGCCGAAGCGGACGAACACGACCATTAGGTCGCTACACGTCTGCCTAGCCGGCTGACAGGAGGCGCTGAAACTCCGCCTCGTCCGCCTCACCCCAGGCCTCACCGGCAGCGGCTCGGGCCTGCTCCATCAGCTGGCGGGCCTGCTGTCGATCTCCCTCGAGCTCAGCGTATCGAGCACGCGCCTTGAGACCTAAGGGGCTGGGCGGGTAGTCGAGTAAGCGTCCGATGTAGGGTGCAGCGCCTGACGCATCCCCCAGGCTGAGCTGGCTCTGGGCCAATTTCGCCAGCAAGCCCGCCTCCTTGTTACCCCAGCTCAGCGACTCCACATGGGCGAGCGCCGCCGAGTAGTGCTCGAGGGCGCCCTGCGCATCGCTGGCGATCAGGGCGATGTCACCGTGCAACTCCAGCCCCTCCACACGCACCTGCGCCAGCCCGTCATCCTGGTCCGACGCTTGCACCACGGCGTCGGCGAGTGCGCGCGCCTGGGTCAACTCCCCTTGGGCAATGCGCACGCGCCCCACGAGCACGTCGGTTTGCAGGATGCGCAAGCCATCGTCGATGGCCTCGAACAGTGCGCGCGCCTCGCCCAGATGCTCCTCAGCGCTCGGCAAGGCGCCGAGGGTGAGCTCGACTTCACCGAGCAAGGAGAGCGCCGTGGCTTGGTAGAGGCGATCGCGCGCGTCGCGGGCGATCGCCAGAGCGGCTTGCGCGGATGCCCTGGCGGAGGCGAGATCGCCCCGCTCCTGGTAGAGATGCGCCAGCATGTTGTGGCTGCGACCCACACCCGTGCGATCGCCGATCTCCTCCCGAATCGCCAAGGCCTGCAAGTGGTAAGGCTCAGCGTCCTCCAGTCGGGCCTGCTGGTGGCGCAGGTAACCGTAGTTGTTGAGCGCCATGGCCTCGAGGCGGCGATCCCCCACGTTGCGCCAGGACTCCAGGGCTCGGGTGAGATGCCCCTCGGCGTCGGCGTAGCGGCCTTCGCTCATCGCGATGTTCGAGAGCGTGTTGTAGATGTAGCCGGGCGGCGGATCGTAGCCCGCCGCCTGATAGGCGAGCTGGGCGCGCCCCAGATAGGCCTTCGCCGCAGGCAAGTCCGGCTTCCCCTTTTCCAGGATGGCCAAGTTAACGAGGAGCTTCGCCTGTACCTCGGCACTCTCCACCGCCTCGGCGACGGCGAGGCCTCGGGTAAGCGTTTCGCGGGCGAGGTCCGGCGAGTCGGTCCGGGTGTAGACGATGCCAAGCAGGTTCAACACGTCGGCAAGTTCGGCATTGGGCACGCTTGCCGAGTACTCCTCGTCCATGGCGAGCAGCAAGGTCGTGGCCTCGTCCGTCCGACCCAGCAGACGCAGGCATAGGGCCTGATCGAAGCGCGGCAGGAACAACCCCGGATCCTGGGTACGCGCCACCTCCAGCAGGGGCAGCGCCTGCGCACACCGCCCCTCCAGGGCCAATCCCTTGCCCCGCGCGTAGGCCTCGTTGACGAACGCATCGCCAGAGCCGGCGTTGCTGACGTCCAGGCGCCGTTGACCGACCAACCGTGCACCCACGCTGCGGGTGACCGCCTCAGCGAGGCGCAAGGTCTCGTCCCCCAGCATCGTCGACCGGCTGGGCGTGTCCTCGGGACCGTAGAGACTGAAGTCCATGCGCAGCGCGCCGGCATCCTGCGTGAGGCGCATGGCGAGCACGTGACTCACCCCGTACAGGCTACGCAAGCGCTCGCGAACCGCATCACCGACCGCTTTGTCGGCCAGCGTGCCCCCGGCGCCGAGATTCCGCGCGAGCTGCACGACGTTGGCGTCGCTCAGCACCTCGACGCCCAGCTCGGCGAGGCCGTTGCGGGCGAGGGACATCAGGCCGAGGTCGACCCAGTTGAGGGTGTCCTCACCCGTGTCGTTGACCACCGGGAGCACGGCGACGCGCAAGCCCGCGGGGCGGACCGACGGGTCGCCGGCCTGGCCCATCCACCAGAGGGCAGCCACCGCGAGCACCAGCGATGCCGCGACCAGGGGCACGATGAACCGCGGTAGGCCCCGGCGGCCGGCGCCATCAGCGACGGGGGGGAGCGGCGCGGCGCGGCTCGCCGGTGACGGGGCCGGTGCGGTGGCGGCCGTCTCCGCGGGCTGAGGGACCGGCGCCGGCGGCTCGAGCGCCGCGGGCGGCGGCGGGTCGGCGATCTCGCCCAGGAAGCGATAGCCGTGGCCGTGCACCGTCTTGATCAGGCGTTGGCCTGTCGCGTCGTCGTCGACCGCCCGGCGAGCCTTCATGATGGCGCGGGTGAGCGCCGTCTCGGACACGATCACGCCCGGCCAGACGGCGTCCTGAAGCTCGTCCTTGGTGACCGCGCGCTCGCGGTGTTCGACCAGGTAGGCCAGCAGATCGAAGACGCGGGGCTCCACCTGCCGGGGCACCCCGTCGCGACGCAGCTCGCGCGTGTCGGGATCGAGCACGTACTGCTCGAAATGCACGGGCCCGCTCAGCATGACCGCCGCGCACCTCGGCCCGGGCGCTGCTCACGCGCCTGTTCGCGCCATCCCGGCGCTGCCCTTCGGCGGCCGAGGAAACCACGCAACTGATTGATTTTATTCACGTCGCCCAATGGTCAGGGAAGCGTCAGGTAACCGTCGTTTCCGTTAGGAGTGTACGGCCTACCTTGCCGAGCACACCAGGGGACGCGGCGCGCTCGTCACGGCCCTGGCGCTTCCACCCTGACGGCCCCGAGGGCCCTCGGGTGCCTTGCCCAAACCAATGAGGAGTCCGTCATGTTGCAACGTTCTAGCCTGTTCGCGTGGTCCCTGTTCTGCTACGCCGTCTTCTTCGCCACCTTCCTGTACGCCGTCGGCTTCATCGGCAACCTGTTCGTGCCCAAGGCCATCGATTCCGTGCCCGAGCTGCCCCTGTGGCAGGCCATCGCCGTGAACGCCGGTCTGCTGCTGGTCTTCGCCCTTCAGCACAGCGTGATGGCCCGACCGGCCTTCAAGCGCTGGTGGACACAGGTGATCCCGCCGGCCGCCGAACGCGCCACCTACGTGCTCATGTCCTCCCTCGCCATGATCCTGCTGTTCTGGGGATGGCAACCGATCGGCGGCGTGATCTGGCAGGTTCAGGCGGCGCCCTGGGAGGGTGTGATCCTCGGGCTCTACCTCGGCGGCTGGCTGCTGCTCCTCGCCGCCACCTTCATGCTCGATCACTTCGAGCTCTTCGGCCTGCGCCAGGCCTGGCACGCGATGCGGGACGAGCCCGCTGTGGAAGCGCAGTTCAAGACGCCGTGGCTCTACAACCACGTGCGCCACCCCATCTACGTGGGCTGGCTCGCCATCGTGTGGGCCACGCCCACCATGACCGCCGCCCACCTCCTGTTCGCCCTTGGCTGCACCGGCTACATCCTGGTCGGCACGCTGCTTGAGGAGCGCGACCTGCAGCGCGCCCATCCGGAGTACGCAGAATACAAGCGCCGCGTGCCGATGCTGGTGCCGTCCCTGCGCAAGCGCTGGGTGGTCGACGGCGCGCCTGTCACCACCGCCACGGTGGGCGAGGCATGAGCGGGCGAAGCATGCCGGCCACCGCCTCCGCGTGGGGACGCAAACTCACCGCCGCCGGCTTCGCTTTCTTTTTCGCCAAGGGAATGCTGTGGCTGGCGCTGGGTGCCACGCTCTGGCAGCACGGCACCTAGGCCCTCGAGGGCTGCCCCGCCACCTGCGGCGGGGCGGCCTTCCACCGACGCGCGCCAACGCTTGTGAATCCGAACGGGGGGCGGCTGCGATTATGCAGGTGGCATCCACCCGCCCGTTCCCAAGGGAGACCCTACGTGAACAAACTGTTCAGCCTGATCGCTAGCCTCATCGCCACGGCCCCCGCCCTGGCCTGCGAGGGCACGCTCCTCGACCACACCTTCGAGCGCCTGGCCTCCGACGAGCAGGTCAACCTCTGCGAGGCCTACTCAGGCAAGGTCGTGATGATCGTGAACACGGCCTCGAAGTGCGGTAACACGCCGCAGTACGACGGCCTCGAGAAGCTGTACAAGGAGTTCGGTGAGGAGGGCCTGGTGATCCTGGGCTTCCCGTCTAACGACTTCGCCGGTCAGGAGCCGGGCACGGAGGAGGAGATCAAGAGCTTCTGCCGCCTCACCTACGGCGTGGAGTTTCCGATGTTCGAGAAGAGCACGGTGAAGCGTAAGAACGCCAACCCCCTCTTCGCAGGACTCGCCGAGGCCTCCGGCACCTTCCCCACCTGGAACTTCCACAAGTTCCTGATCGGTCGCGACGGCGAGCTCATCACCGAGTTCGCCCCGCGCACCAAGCCTTACGACAAGCGCATCGTCAAGGCGATCGAAACGGCTCTCGCCCAGGAGGGCTAGCCGTCCGAGCGCTGGCCCCGGAGCACCTGCGCTCGGGGCCAGTCGCCTGCCATCAGATCTTGCCGTCGAGGCCCATCTGATAGTACTTGTGGGTGATGCTCTCCTGGTTCTCCAGCAACCAGTCGATCGAGGGCTCGTTCTGCATCGCCTTACGGATCGATTCGGTCATCGCCTTGCGATGGATCTCGAACAGAGCCTTGTGATCGAGGTTGTCATCCGTCGCCACGCCCGGGTTCAGCCACACGCTGCAGATGATGCCGAGGTCGTTGGCCTTCTCCTTGGGGATGTAGCCCTCACGCACGGCGTCGAGGACGCCATTGGCGATCGCCCCCTGCACGGTGCCCATCAGGATGTTCGTGTAACGCGTGTTCTTGACCGTGACCTTGCTCACGCACAGGGTCACGGGACGCACCTGGATATTGGTGTTCAGGATGGCGAACACCTTGGAGTGACCCATCGCCTGGTCGCCCGTGAGGGTGGCGAGGGCCGTCCCGACGGGCCCATCCAGCTCGCCGATGACCACCTCGGGCTCGGCGGCCGTGAACGGCGGCCCACCGGCCACCAGGGCTTCGCCGGAACGAAATACGATGCGATCGGACATAGGGGTTCTCCTGCTACTGAACCAAAGGCGCGCATGATACCCACGCCAAGAGCACGAGCGCACGAGAACCAACAACCGTAGCTGCAATCCCAGCGATCCCGACACGGAGAGCGGTCGGGAAGCTCGGGACAAAGGTGGCCCGGCGCCCCCCCACGCCCCCGGGGGGGGAGGGCCCCCCGGGGGCCGACCCCCCGAGGCGCCGGGCCGTGGGGAGACCCCCAGAACGCCCCGCCCCCGGGGCCCAACC